>NZ_OY762653.1:1707500-1967500 GCF_963666195.1 Trichococcus shcherbakoviae | reverse complement strand
TCAAGAGCCCATTCAAACTGTGCGAACTGTTCCTGACTGATCCCTTCCGTCATCGATGCGATAAACTGTTTTCGGCGATTCCGCAATCGCTCCGCTATCGGCTTTGCCTGATCAGTCAAGACAAGATGAATGTAACGACGATCTGTCTCGTCCACCCTTGTCTCCAGGAAACCTTTCGCAACAAGCGAATCGACCGATCTGGCAATCAAAGACTTTGATAATCCCAGAGAATCTGCTATTTCTTTGGATGTATCCATTTCGTTATTTGACAAGAAGGTGATCAGATCCAACTCATTCGGAGAAAAATCCGAATCAGACATCTCTGTCTTCACTTCTGCCCGGTACATTTTCGACAGCTTGGACAAGCTGATCAGCAGGTTTTTCTTTTCTTTCATAAATTTCGCGCCTCCATGCATTCAAACTGAAACCATTTTACCGCTAAATGGTTCACTTGTATACCACATGGCCATCGATCATTCCCACAAATGGTCCGTCGGTCTTCCAAATCAAAAAAACTACATCAACAAGAACTCCCAAAGAGCCTTATTGATGCAGGTGTTTTTTTATGACACCCCTCGCGATGTCAGTAAATGATAAATTTCGAATCTTGCAATCCCAATCCACAGTGCGCGGTTCGACTAGTTTGAACCCTTCCTGACATCAACGTTTCTCCAAAGCGATCTCCACTTCTTCCACTGTCAGTAAGTTTTCTGGTATGCCCAAAGCCTGCGCGATTTTCATGGCTTGGGGTTGATCCAGATAGGCTTGCTGCAGGAGGTCTTTTTTGCTGAAGACTTCCCTTGCACCGCCTTCGAGCAGCAGTTGCCCTTGGCTGAAGACGACGACGCGTTCAAAAACGGCAGCCGCAAAATCCATGTCATGCAGAATGCACAACACGGATTTCCCTTCCGTCTGCAGGTTTTCAATCACTTTTTTGATGATCGCTTTCCCGGCCATGTCCTGCCCCATCGTGGGTTCATCGAAAATGACGATGGGCGTGTCCATCGCCAAAATCGAAGCCAACGCCACCATCTTTCTTTGCGCCAAATTAAGGTCGTACGGATTCACCTTCTCGACATCAACCAGTTGTACTTGCGCCAAAGCCGCGCGGGAACTTGCTCTTGCCTCATCCAAGGAAAGTCCGATATTCAACGGACCGACCATCACTTCATCCAAAACCGTATTCTTGAAAATCTGATCATCCGGGTTCTGAAAAACCAGACCGATCTTTTTGGATATCTGGGCAACCGTCAAAGTTTTTAAATCGGTCCCGTCCAGCAGAATTCTGCCGGAATCGGGGCGCAAGAGTCCCTTCAGCAGTTTCACGAATGTCGTTTTCCCGGATCCGTTCTGCCCGATGATGGCAGTTTTGCGATCATCCAGAACCAGATCGATGCCTTTTATGACGAGTGTCGCTTTATCGTAGGCAAAATGCAGCTTCTCTATTTCCAGTTTATTCATGAGGGACACCTTCTTCCGCAAGCAAGCCTTTCAGCTCATCCAATTCCACAGGATAATGCCCATTGGCCTTCCGCTTGTTCAAATGGCGGGCGATCGCGGTCACGGCTGGCGGTTGCACTCCCAATGACGCCAAGTCCTCGCGTGAAAAAATGGCTTCGGGCGTATCATAAGCGATCAATTTGGCGTCATCCAAAAGCAGGACCCTGTCTGCGTACTGCGCGATTTTTTCCATCTTCTGCTCGGCCATGATGATTGTGATGCCTTCTTTCGTGAGGTTCTCCACCACTTTGAAGACCTCTTCCGACCCTTGCGGATCCAGTTGGGAAGTTGGTTCATCCAAAATCAGCACTTTCGGCTTCATCGCGACCACACCGGCGATCGCAACCCGCTGCATTTGTCCCCCGGAAAGATCGAACGGGTTCTTGTCCTTCACTTTGCGGATATCAAGCAAGTCCAAGCTTTCTTCGATCCGCTTGATGATTTCATCGCGCGGCAGTCCCATGTTCTCCAGACCAAAGGCGATTTCTTCATATACCGTAAAACGCGAGCCGGTGATCTGGGAAAATGGGTTTTCGAACACCAACCCGGCTGCTGCAGTGACCTCGCTCACATCCGTCGTGCGCACATCCAAACCGGCTATCATTACCGATCCGCCGTAGGCACCTTTGAAGAAGTGCGGCACCAAGCCGCTCAGAGCATAGCACAATGTCGATTTTCCGGCGGTGTTCCTTCCGATCAGGCCGATGAATTCGCCCTCCTCGACCGAAAAACTGATGCCGTCCAACGCCAATTTCGTCGTGTCGGGATAGCGATATTTTAGATCTTTCACTTCTATGATGCTCATCCCATCAACCTCCAAACGATCAAACCGGCCAGAATCACCAGCAGCAGGATATTCAGCAAAGCACTGTAACGATAGGACTTCGCTTCATTCAGATAGGTTTTCGGAGTGTCCCTGTCGAAGCCGCGGACATCGAGCGCAATCGCTCTCTCCCTAGTATCGTTCAAGGCGTTCAGTATGACCGGTCCCAGTAACGGGAAGAATGCCTTTATCCGGACAAACAGGCTGCCCTCAGTCTCCATCCCGCGCGACCGTTGTGCATCCTGGATTTTTCCATACGTAGCCCTAAGCTGCGGGATGATCTGCAGGACCGACAGGATGACGTAACCGATTTTCGGCGACATGCCTTTCTGCTGCAGCCGTTCAACGAGTTCCGTCGGCGAAGTCGTCAGCACCAATACCCCAAAGGCGCTGACCATATTGATGACGCGCATGGTCAGACGAAAGGCGATAACCAGGCCCTCTTTGTAGAATTTTATCGGGCCCAATTCATACAGCAGCGTTTCATTGGCAGGATTGAAAAAACCCTGCACAATGACGATCGACAGAATCAATAAAAAACTGAGCGCAATCACCGGCATAATATTACGGAAAACTTTCCCCACCAACAAGATGCCAAAACTGGTCAGCATGACTGCCCCAACTTCCCACAGATTATCCAATATATAGGCCGCAGCGATGCTCACGACGACATAAAGCATCTTCGTCAACGGATCCAAACGATGGATCGGCGAGTTGCGCGGTACATACAAAGTCATTGCATCCATTCAAATCAGCCCCTATAATTCTTCTATCGCGCCATCCTTCAGGAAAGTGTTCGTAAGTTTCTTCGGTAAGCCCTTGAAGATAAAGTAACTGATGAGCACCGTCACTAGTTTGTCCGGCACGTCCACAACGATGCTGTCAAGGAAAGAAGCCAGCCATTGCGGTTGTCCATTCGAAATCAGCAAAGCGTAGAGGGCATCTCCCCAGACATTACCGGTCTGTCCGCCCCAAAAGAGGATGTTCAAAGGCGTCGAGACGGTAGCCGCAACCACACCGATGATCAAACCGGCCAACAGCACGGTCTTGATGTCCTTGAACCAGCCTTTAGCGGCAAACAGACCCGCCATCAAACCGATGACTGCGCTGGTAATCGCGTACACTGTCGAAATCGGATCAGCCGTCACGCCGTAGATGACGTTGTTGATGATCCCGGAAGCGGCACCGATTACGGGACCCGCCAACATACCGGACAATACCGTTCCGATCGAGTCCAACCAAAGCGGCAGACGCAAGACGCCCGCGATGTATTTGCCGAGGTAATTAATCCCGATTGCGATCGGGATCAATACGATGGAAGCCGTAGACAACTTGTAGCTCAGTTTGTTTTTTGTTTCTGCATTCATTTTATTCTCCTCCTTTTGCCTGGTGCCATGCATGGAAAGCGGATAATGCCAGTTTGATTTGATTCTGTTCCCCTTGCTTGGTGGCCGCTTCTCCTGAAACGAATTGACGGACGCCTTCTTCCATCTCTTCATCCGGACCGACGACGACATTCAGCAGCGATGCGGTCTTCAATCCCCTCAGCGTCCCAACAACAAACAACGTGGCTGTCTCCATATCCGACCCGATGATGCCGTTGCCGCTCCAATAAGCAGTAAGTTGCGCTTCACGGGCGGTGTAGAAACTGTCGTGGCTGCGGACAATCCCAAAACGATGAGGGATCCGCTCTGTTTCCGCGATTGCCTTCAGATGGATCAACAAATCCAGATCGGCAACGGCGGGATATGCGGAATCGACATAAGCCTTGCTGGCGCCATCATCCCGGACCGCTGCCGTCGCGATGATCACATCGCCCAAATGCACTTCCGGATGCAAAGAGCCGCAGCTGCCGATCCGGATGATGCCTTCTATTCCGATCCTCGCCAACTCTTCGATAGCTATCGCTGTTGAGGGCCCGCCGATCCCAGAGGAAATGACTAGGACTTTTAGCCCTTGATAGGTCCCCAGAACACTCTTGTACTCGCGGTTGAACGCCAAATCGACAGCGTCCTCCAACAGTAATTTCGCTCTTTCAACGCGGGCGGGATCACCCGGCAACAGCGCATATTTCACATCCAGATCAGCTGGTAATTGAATGTGCGCCTGCAGTGTTTGTTCCATTTCTCCACCGTCCTTTGCGCAATGATTGACTCCGGAATAGCCCGACAAAACTTCAAGATACTGATACCCATTATGAGTTCAGTATAGCATAGAGCCCAACGTCTGGCACCGGATAACCCTTGATGGCAAGACCGTCTCCCCAGCGCACAAAAAGAAGCTGTCTCTTTTCTAATTAGAGCTGCTTCTTATGTTTTCACTTAGTTGTTGCCCTTATTGGACGAACAGCGCCGCAAGCGGGATCAACCCCACCATCATGACGCCCGATACGACCATCGCCAAGCTGCTCATGGCACCCTGCAGTTCGCTTGCTTTCAACGATTCGGCCGTCCCCATGGCGTGGGAAGCCGCACCCAAGGCCAACCCTTTCGCAATCGGCTCTTCGATCCTGAAGATTCTGAAAATCAGTCCGGAAACTACCGTTCCGAAAATGCCGGCGAAGATGACCCCTGCCACTATGATACCTGCAACCCCGCCGATCAATTCGGTCGTATCCAACGCGATGGCCATCGTGATCGAGCGCGCCAAGGTGGAAAGGGTCGTAACTTCGCTCATCTGAAGGATCAGAGCCAAGCCGATGATTGTGACCAGACCGCTGATCATCCCCGCCAGACAACTGATCAATACGACCCAGCTGTTCCCGCGCAAAATTTTGAACTGTCGGTAGACCGGAACAGCCAGGCATATCGTGGCTGGTGTCAGGAGGTCGGACAACACTTGCGCGCTTTTTTGAAAAACGGCAACTTCGACGTCCAGGACAAGAATCAAGCCCATCACCAGGATTGTCCCGATCAGCAAAGGATTCATGAAGGCGTAAGGGTACTTTTTGTTCAGCTTCAAGCCGATCATGAAGGCGCCCAAGCTGATGAACAGCCCGAGATATTTTGTCGTCTCCAACAGATGATCAATCATTCCCGTCAGCCTCCTTTGCTTTCTTCCTTCTTATCAATCCTTGCGCCAAAAGCCCGGTAGTCGCCAAAATCACGATGGTGGAGCCGATGTTGATGGCAATCCAGCTGGCGAAATTTTCGGCGATTTGCCCGTAGGAAGTGATGAGCCCAGCCCCGCTCACGACGAACAGCGCAGGCATGATACCCAACAACAGATTGGCGGCACTTTCCACTTGTTTGAGCTTCAACACGCCCGTCATCAGCAACAGGAACAGCAGCGACATGCCATATATGCTGGCCGGAACAGGCAGCGGAATGAAGATGGCCAGCAATTCGCTTACGGCCGAAATAGCGATGATGACGGTAAATTGTTTTAAATAGTGCATGATGGAGCGGCTCCTTCCTTGTCCAAAGTAATCCAGAATTCTATTGCTTAATCATATCAGTCCAAACTGAATTGAAAAGATGCATTGTGACAAAAGTACAAATTAAGATGTCCTAGTTGCCCAAATCTTAAAGGGACAGCCGGACTGGACTTTCCTTAGCAAGCTGACTTTCTCATTATCCAGTATACCGACTTCCGTTCCGAAACGATATATCCCGCAACCCAAAATTCTGCTTTCCATGTCGGTTTTAACCTGTTACGCGATACATACGCAGTCCGAATGATGTATAATAAGCCGTGCAGTAAATGAACAAGGACAGAAAGAAGGCGGAAATAAATGAACTTAGAAAAATTGATTGAAAAAATTGAAGCGTTCAAAGCAAGCCATCCTGAAGGTACATTTGAATTCTTCGTGCAGCCGCAAAGGGATTTGGATGATCTTTATGCCGAACTGCTGATACTGGATGTAGCAACGGATGCAGAGGGAAACGCGACAGCCCGCGCTGAGGAAGCCTTGATTACGTTGGAAAACCCGTCAAATGATGAATTGGCTATGCTTGAAGATATCGCTGAGTCCTTAAAACAATATCTATAGAAAGAACTCCCCGAAGGAGCCTTACAGGTCCTTCGGGGAGTTCTTTTTTTTAATTGGCTTTGCCACAGGACTAACAGTTTAGCGGCTGCTGTTGCGGCCCGCAAAATCAGGCAGATGCTTTTCTGCCGCTGCTTCGTTTTTATACTCCCTGTTCCCCTTGAAAAGCACCAACGTCAACAACGAGCCCATTAGACATGATGCAATCACAAGATAGAATATATAGTCGTAATTCTGGAAAGTATCCAGTAGTAACCCTGAACTGCTCACTCCCAGCACTGCGCCTATTCCATATGCGGTAAATACGATGCCATAGTTCTGGCTGTAGTGTTTAGGGCCATACAAATTGTTGGTTGCAGTAGGCGCTATAGCCAACCAACCACCAACATTGAACCAAAATATCGAAAAGGCTGTGGCAAACAAGCCCACACTTTCATTTTTTGCCGATAGCATCAAAACGGCTGCCGTGATGATTTGAGCGTAAGAAAGGAGCATGGCCGTCTTTGCCGATAACCTGTCCGTCAGCCACCCGAACACCGGACGCCCGATGCCGTTGAACACTGCAAACACCGATATGAACAGCACTACATCCTTTTGCGCCATCCCTATCAGCTCAATGCCGATACTGCTTGTCAAACCTATCATCATCAGTCCAATCATCGTTCCGATAATGAAATTGAAGTATAACCCTTTGAAGTGAGCTGATTTCATCATTTCAGCACTGGTCACATCATACACACCCGCATCCGATCCAGACGAACCCCCTCCTTCAACACCCCCGCTTTCGGGATACTTGAAAGGCATCGAAAGCAAAGGCAGCAACATTCCAAAAACGACTCCCAATACGAGGAATGTTTTCATCACCCCGTATTGTTCAACCAACGTTCGGGCCAATGGCGCCGTAAACAAAGGCGAAAGTCCAAATCCCAGCAGCACCAGCCCAATCACAAGACCCTTTTTTTCAGGGAACCATCTAGTCACTACCGCTAATGGTGCCCCGTAAGCTATCCCGACCCCTGCGCCACTTATCACACCGTAGGTAACAGTCAATACTTGAATATTCGGAGCAAACGCTGATAAAATCCACCCGATTGAAACCAGCAATGACCCCACCAAGATAGTTGATCTCGGACCCCATGTTTTAAAAAAACGCCCGGTCAAAAACATGAACAGGGAATAAAACAGTAGCGCCGTCATATATGGCAATCCACTTTGAGCAGCCCCCACATTATACAATTCCTCCACAGGCAGACGAAAAACACTCCAGGAATAGACCGTGCCCAGCATCATCATAATCACCAGTCCCAAAAACACGTATAGCCACCTAGCACTCTGAAACCTTTTCTTTTCTGTTATCATTTTCTGTTGCATCTGCATCCGCCTTCTTTCCATTTCAAAATAGACAAATTCAAAAATCTTCCCATATCGCCTTGCCACAAAATATAAGTTTCAAATCCGCACAAAAAAAGCCAATAACAAGCCCCCCTATGGAGTACTTGCTATTGGCTTACGCGTCGACTGGCTGTTTGCCCTTCGTTGCATCTTCCATATTTACTTCATCAAACTTTCGATATCTCGATCTACAACTATTGCGATTATTTTCTCACCTGTCTTGGTGCTGACATCGGAATAGGTACTTACGATATTCACGTCAATTACTGTTTTAATTGTTGCTTCAAGCTCTTCTCGAGCATTCTCAAACAAGGCAGTCCGAGCATTTTTTATCAGCTGGATTCCCCCTGGGTTTCTGGCCAAGTTTTTCTCAGATATACTCAAGAAACCTTTGAGTCTTATCAGGATCAAATCCTGAAAGATGACGGTCCGGATTTTCTCTGGACCCCTACCCATTTGTTCAACTTCAAACTTACTGATCGCTTCGCTTAATTTCGATTCGATTTGTCCTTTTGTCATTGAACTTCCAGTGTATGTCATTCGCTTCAACCCCTAAATCATATGAAAGTTGTGAAACGTTTCTTACAGCCAAAACTATAGCATACCAACATATGGTCGTCAACAGGTTTCCTCTGTTGTAATAAGGTAAAGGCATCTACAACAAGAAACTCCCTGGGGGCTACACCGCGGTAGTCCTCCAAAGGAGTTTCTTTATTCAATAAATTTTCGGCTGGAAGCTGTGGTTATTCGGCTACCGCTGCTGCCGGTACTGCTTCAGCGGAAGCAAACGTTCCGATCGGCAGATGGTCGTTCAGCAGTTCTGCTTCCGGATCCAATGCAGCTTTCTGTTTCACACCGGTTGTCCAGTAAAGTGCCATAATCGCTACGGTTGCGACCAGTCCGACCAAGTAAGTGGCTGTCTGCAATCCCATCCGGAATCCGATCGGCTCGCTCAGGATATAGACGACACAGGCATAAAGCATGAATGTTGCAGGCAATAAGGTAACCAGGTAATTTTTGTTTTTAAGATATAGATAACGCGTCGACATCAGCAAAGCGATGACGGCTGTAACTTGGTTCGCCCAGTTGAAGTATCTCCAGATCAGGTTGAAATCCACTTTAGTAAGGAAGAACGAGATGACAAACAAAGGAATCGTCATCATCAGGATTTTTTTCATTGAATCCTGTTTGATGTTCATGTAGTCAGCCAAGATTGTCCGCAGACTTCTGAATGCTGAAAGTCCTGAAGAGATCGGCAAGACGATGACGCCGATGATGGCAACCGTACCGAAGACATTCCCTAACAACATAGTGGAAACTTGGTTAACGACAGCTGATGGCGTGCCAGCATCAATCATTTGGCTCAATGTTTGGCCATCGAACAAGGCCATGGAAGCTCCAGCCCAGATCATGGCGATGACGCCCTCAGCAATCATCATGCCGTAGAAAAGGAAGCGCCCTTCCCGTTCGTTCGTCGACGTCCTAGAAACCATCGGCGCTTGGGTTGCATGGAAACCGGAAATGGCCCCACAGGAAATCGTAAAGAAGATTGCCGGGAAAATCGGTGTGCCTTTCGGATGGAAATTCTGCATAGTGCCCATCGTCAATTCGGGCAGGTTATGGCCACCCGTCAGCAAGCTGATGCCGATGGCGATTGTGCTGATGATCAGGATTGCGCCGAACCAAGGGTAGACTTTTCCCATCGCCTTGTCGATCGGCAGGATGGTGGAGATGAGATAGTAAGCAAAGATCAAAAACGTAATGATGCCAATCGTCATCCAATCAGGTGTGATGCTGGCAATCAGATTGGCCGGCGAAATAACAAATACTGTAGCCACCAACATCAGCAGCAGCATGGCGAAGATGTTGACGACGTGCTTGACCGGTTTGCCCAGATATTTGCTGGCCAACTCCGGCAAGTGGGCGCCGTCGTTCCGCAAGGAAATCATCCCGACCATGTAATCGTGGACAGCTCCTCCGAAGATGCAGCCGACGATGATCCAGATGTAGGCGACCGGACCGTAAAGCGCTCCCATAATCGGTCCGAAAATAGGACCCGTTCCGGCAATATTCAACAATTCAATGATGGCATTTTTTGATTTTGACATCGGGACAAAATCATATCCGTCCTTCAGTGCTTCAGCGGGGGTCGTTCTTTCCGGATCGATGGAAAAGTTCTTTTCGATGTAGCGCCCATAAGTAAAGTAACCTAGAATCAGTAAGGCGATTCCTCCAAGTAAAGTAAGCATCTTTTTTCCTCCTTCAATATAAATGTGCGGCCAACACGTTTTTTCTATGCCCTTACTTTACTGGAGAAAAAGAAACTTTTGGGTCATTTGCGCCCGAAACGACAAAACTGCAGGCTGAGTTGCACGCCTGCAGTCCTGAAATTCATTCACTTTTTGATCAGATACCTACTTTTTCCTTAAATTCCTTCATATAAGAACGGCTGACGGGTATCTTCAAGCCGTTGCTCATCGTCAGTTGGAATGTATGGTTGAACCATGGCTGGATTTCCTTTATTTCCTTCAGATTGAGGAGGAAGGCGCGATGAACCCTCAGGAAAGGATGCCCATCGATTTTTTTCTCGAGCGCACTGAGCGGTTCATGAATGATGTAGGTCATATTTTTCGTATAAATGGTCGTTTCGCCGTTCTCGACTCCGATTGCGATGATTTCCGGGACCTGCAGCATATAGATACGTTCATCCATCTGGATGGGCAAGACCTGCAGTCCTATATCCTTCTGCTTCGGTACTTCCACTTCTCCGACCTGTTGCTTGCGGTACTGTCCGTAGGCTTTTTTGACCGCTTGCTGGATCCGCTCCATTTCAAAAGGCTTCAGGACGTAATCGGTCGCATTCAGTTCAAACGCTTTGACGGCATAATCATCATAGGCCGTAGCAAAAATGATCATCGGCGGTTTCTTCAGTTTATTGATTTTGCCAGCCAACGATAGGCCGCTCTCATTAGTCAGGTGAATGTCCAAAAAGATCAGATCCACAGGGTCCTCAAGCATCGCTCCCAGCGCTTCTTCGATCGAATCCGCTTGGGCGATGGCGCTCACGCCTTCGCATTGCCCTAGCAAGTAAGCCAGTTCATCCCTTGCCAATGGTTCGTCATCCACAATCAATACCCGCATACTCATCCCTGCCTTTCTTGATAAGGTACCGTGCAATAGACGGTCGTTCCTGTTGGTGAAGATACGAAATGCAATTTTGCCGATTCGCCGAACAGACTGACCAACCGTTTATTCAGGTTCTCCAATGCCGAGCCGGTGCCTTCCTGCGATGGCACTGTTTCTTTGCCTAATTTCTCTAAGTGATTGGAGTCGATGCCTTCGCCGTTGTCCCGGACGGAAATGAACACCCCATCCGGACTGTTTTTCACATCGATCCATACCCGATTATCGGTCTTCCGGCTGCCGAAAGCATGCTTGAACGCATTCTCCAACAGAATCTGGATCAGAAAAGGCGGCAACAACACTTCCTCCAAGCCTTCCTCGACGGAAATGTCGACTTGGTAGCGATCAGGGAAACGAGCCTGCTCCAACGAACGGTAGGCTTCCACCTGCATGAGCTCCTTCATCAACGGAATCAGGTTGGTGCGGGCGCCCTGCAGATTGGCCCGGAAAAAGTTACTGAGTTGGATCAGCAGCCTGCGCGCCTGTTCGCTGTCGACCCGGATCAACGCAGAGACGGTATTGATGGCATTGAAGAAGAAATGCGGATTCACTTGCGCCTGCAAGGATTTGATTTCGGCATCCTGCAGCAGCTTGCTCTGCAGTTCGATCTCCCCAAATTCGATTTGGCTGGAGAAGATGTTGCCGAGGCCTTCCGCCAACTGCCTTTCGACAAAGGTCAATTTCGCCGCATCCGTGAAATACAGCTTCAAAGTGCCGATCGTTTTACCTTGCGCTTTCAGCGGAATGACGAGCGCCGCTTGCAAAGGACAGCCCGGATGGTTGCAGCCGATTTCGTCATGGGAATGGACTTCCCTGATTTCACCTGTCCGCAGCACTTCTTTTGATAATTCGGTCAATATTTCGTTCGAGGCGATGTGGTGGTCGCTGGCTGCGCCAACATAGGCCAAAATCCGATCGGTGTTCGTGATGCTTACGGCGGACACTTTCATCAATTGTTGGATGATTTTTGCCGCTTCCGTGCACGAAGCTTCGTTCATGCCGGAACGGAAATAAGGCATCGTTCGGTTCGCCAATTGGAGCACATCATGCGTCTGCACCGCTTTCGTCTGTTCGACTTGGCGCAGCGTGGAGCCGATGATGGAAAGGAAAATGCCGGTCCCCATGCTGTTGACGAGGACCATCGGAAACGCAATAAATGTCACCAGATCCCAAGCAGCCGGAAGATCGCGGCTCAACACCAGAATGCTGAGCATCTGGACTCCTTCCGTCACGGCTCCAATCATAAAGCCTTCCTTTATCGTCGGATAGGTATTTTTGCGCATCGTTTTGGCACCGTACAGACCGGAAATGAGGCCGATCAAGATGGAAGAAATCACATAAATATAGGCCTCTTCCCCACCTTGGAAGAAACGGATGACGCCCGAGATGATGCCGACGGATGTGCCGACCAACGGCCCGCCGATCAGACCGGCGACGCCGATTGTGAGCACCCGCGTGTTCGCCAAGGACGCTCCCTCCGAAAGTTTCATCAGTACCTGGTCGGATACGATGCGGTCCTGACTGATCTCAACGCCTGTATAGTTTGAGATGACCGCGAATATTCCGAATACGACAATCAGCGCCACTTTGGTGCTCAAGCGTTGACGTTCGCCCAATTTGTCCCTGAAATAGTGGGTATTCATCAAAAGGTAGGCCAATATGATGATCAGCCCGACCCGCTCCAATATCAAAATGAATAGATTAAACATGGCCGCTCCTTTCCGGAAAATGATTATCTTTAGTTTACACCAGAAGTAACTAATTTGTGCACAAAAAACGATAGCCTAAGCTTTGCGCTTCAGACTATCGTTCCTTTATCAAGCTATCAGAAGTTATCCGCAATCCGTTGGAATTGGTGATGCAGCTCATCCATCACCACGAAGCGGGCTTCCCTCAGCATTTCCTTGCCTTCAACGAACAACAGCAAAGCCGGAACGGTGAAGACGGTGAATTCGCCCGCGACTTCCGGGATGTCATCGGCGTTCGCCTGGATCGCTTTGATTGCCGGGAATTCTTCCAGCATCTCTTGCACTTGCGGTTGGACCGCGTGGCAGACACCGCAGTTCGTCCGGGAAATATAAACAAACGCTAATTTGTTTTCAGCGATGAAGTGACGGATTTCTTCTATTGAAGTTGCTTGTTGAAAATTATTTGGATAAAACACAAGTTAACCTTCTTCCACTTTATTTTTGTGGCAATTATAGCACGCGAATCGGAATAAGTCCGTTTTGCGGATTGGCCATCCTTGGCGGCCTAAAATCCCTTCGCGCTTCCCTCACCCTTCTTATTTGAACTTGCCTTATGAAAACGTTATACTGAAAACAAAAAAGGTGGTTTTTCAGATGATGTTCGAACTCAGGGTTACGCTTTTGGATGTCGGCATACCAGTCTGGCGAGATATACAATTGGATGACGACACAACTTTCTCCGATCTGCATTTCATTCTCCAAAGTGCATTCAATTGGTCCGATCTCCACCCGCATACTTTCAGGTTTGCCTCGCCGCATAAAGATGCATTGGCAGAAACCGATCGTCTGCGGGACCATATCCAAGGAAAAGACGATAAAATCATTTACACGTACAATATGGAAGAAAACTGGGAACATGAAATCATCCTGCAAAAAGCCTTTGAAGCAAAGGCGGACGTGCTCTATCCCCGTTGCGTACGCGCAGAGAATCTGGCGCCTGAGGAAGACCATACCCGCCTGGACATCACGGACGACACACTGGACCTCGCGTACAAAGATTCCGGGGAAATCGCGAAAGCGATCAATGAGGAATTGGCTTACCTGAATGTCAGCGGCCTAGGCGAAGGCCTGCCGGGGCTCGATGAAGATGAATGGGTAGCCCTGGATGATGACGAAGATGAATGGGAAGACGACGGCGGCCATCCGTGAGAGGCTGACAACAACAAAAGGCAAGCATTCGGGCTTTTAGGGAGCCGAATGCTTGCCTTTTGTTGTCGGCCATATCGCGTCCGGCCTAGTTGGGTGGTTGTCCGATATACCGCTAGAATCGGACAATTTCATCTCCTATCGCTGACCCGATGTCCGATATATCGCTAGAATCGGACAACCAGTTATCCCTTCGCAGTCTAGTTGTCCGATATCCTACTAGTATCGGACAAACTCGTCTCTCATTGCTGGCCCGGTGTCCGATATCCTGCTAGTATCGGACAAACTCATCTCTCATTGCTGGCCCGGTGTCCGATATTCCGCTAGAATCGGACAACCAACAAGAAAAAGCATCCCCTGCGCTCATATTCGAGTGCAGGAGATGCTTTTTCCTGAATTATTCATAGATTTTCACAAAACGTCTGGAAACGTTAGTCTTCCAACATATTTTGTCTTTCCAGTTCACACCCAAAAGGTGTGAAAAAAGAACCCCTATCTGTTATGGTTAATGTACCACCAACAACCATAGAAAGGGGTTCTCTCAATGGCAACTTTACATGAAAACACTCTAAAATTCAATGCAAAAATGACGGTTACAAATACTGGAGGTAATCTGACCACGGATGCTGGTCTCGTTTTGGTTAAAGAATTCCTTCATTCAATCGGATTCGAACAGTTGATGGAGAATGAGCTCCAATTTCAAGACTCCCGTCTTTCACCTACACATTCGAATGAATCCATCCTTGAACAACTGATTTTCCAATTAATTGCAGGCTATGATACCGATGCATCTGCCAACATCTTACGCCATGATCCTTTCTTCCAACAGATGCTTGAAAAAAGTACATTGGCTGCACAACCTTCGCTTTCGCGTTTTTGGGATCGCATTAGTGAGAGTCCCGATGCACTTTTGCAGCTACAAGCGCTCAATCAAGCAATGCTGGATAAGGTACGCATACAACGTAATGCAACAGAAATGGTATTGGATTTGGATTCCACCTATTGTGACACCTACGGCGATCAAGAAGAAGCGGCTTTCAATGCACATTATCAAACGATTGGTTATCATCCGCTTGTCGCATTCGATGGTCTGACCAAGGACTTTCTGAAGGCGGAACTGCGTTCCGGAAACACATACTGCTCAAACGGAGCAGCCGATTTTTTGAATCCGCTTCTTGAGCATTATAATCAGACTGTTCCGGTCAGCACCATTCTTGTTCGCGCAGATAGTGGCTTTGCCGCACCGGAACTGTATGACCTCTGTGAAGAAAAAGAGCATCAGTACGTCATTCGGCTCAAACGAAATCTCTGCTTATTCAAGATAGCGGAAGAGTTTGTTCAAGTTGGGGATGAGACCGAATGGAGTCAGCGGGAAGAACATTTCTACTCGACTCGCTATCAAGCCGGCACTTGGAAGCATGACCGTAGGGTTTGTATTCGTTCCGTCAGGGCAGCTAATGAACTGATTTTTCACCATGAATTCATTATCACCAATCTATCCAATGCCGTCTCGGCTGAACAAATCTATCAAACGTATTGGAAGAGAGGTACGATGGAGAATTTCATCAAGGAAGCCAAGAATGGCTTCTTCTTCGACAAGACAGACAGTTCTCATTTCTTGGAGAATGCCGTCCGCATGATGGTCAGCGTCCTTTCCTATAACATCAACAATTTCATACGCACACTAACTTTCCCGGAAAAGGCCAGAGGCCTACAGATACAAAGTATTCGTCTTCGGTTTTTCAAGATCGCTGGGAAACTGATCCACAGCGGAAGACGCATGATGCTAAAACTCAGCACCCATCATGTCTACCAAGATGAATTTTTTCATATCCTACGGCAAATTCAATCCTTGTCTTGGTGAGGAGACCCCGTAAATTTAAAAAAATCGTTCGAACAAAGGGATTAGTATGCCCAAAAACACAATAACAATCGCATTCTGTGCTTCTTTTCGTCTCTAAGAGACGTTTTGAAAGGGAAAAAATAACAGCTCTGCCAAAAATCCAATATTGCAGATGAAATAGAGTTGTTCATATCAAGATTTGGGGTGGTATGAATAATTCAGGTTTTTTTATGTTTATTAAGCAGTTTCTGTGATCGATTTCGTTGCCGTTTTTTTCTTGTAAACAAGATCCAGAATCAAACCTGCAGCCGCAACCACGATCGCGACATAGAAAGCTTTGGTGAAGTCACCGTTGTTCGCAGCAGCGATTCCTGCTGTTACTTTAGGCGCTACGAAAGCGGATGTCGAGTAACCGATGAACACGATACCGTAGTTGACGCCTTGGAATTTCGGTCCGAAGTTATCCATGACCAATGAAGGGAACACGCCCATCACACCGCCGAAGCATAAGCCTAAACCAACGATTCCTAGTGTAAAGCCGAACATGGATTTGACGAAAATAAGGATCAAGAAAGTAAGAATGATGACACTATACATGATGCTGATAGTCGTTGGTTGACCCAATTTATCGGAAACAGCGCCCCAGATAACGCGACCCATTGTATTGCTGAGAGAATACACGCTGACATATACGGCTGCCGCTGCTGCGGATAGGCCGAACATCGATTGTCCGATCGGCGAAGCATTTGAAGCGATCATCAAGCCTGAGAAAGCACCCATGGCGAACATCAGGATGATCATATAGAATTTTGGATCCTGCAGCATTTCTTTCCAGTTCTTGTTTACGACCGGTTTATTCGCTGCTGCAGTAGCCGCTGCGTTCATGTTTTTAGGCATGTAATCTTTCGGAGCAACCTTGATGAAGAGGCTGCAAGTGAAGCTGATAATGGCATAGGCGATACCCATCCGCACGAAAGTGTCGGCAACACCAATACTTTGGATCAGTTGGTTCGCGATCGGAGCTGCGATGATGGCCGCTCCGCCCATACCTGCTGTGATCAATCCGGAAGCCAAACCTTTTTTATCCGGGAAGAAACGGATCGTGTTGCTTAGGCAGCCTGAGTAAGCGAAGCCTTGTCCGAAACCGGCCATCAAACCATAATACACGTACAATTCAGTCAAAGTTGTAGCTGTACCCGCCAAAGCAAAACCGACACCGAACAATACCGCTCCGGCCATCGTGCTCCATTTCGACCAACCTTTGTCGGTCAAGAAGCCGCCCAAGATCATCGGAATCGGCCCTAAAGCCGCGTTGATCGCGAAGGCTACCATGACCTCAGCCATTGTCCAACCTCTTGCGGCAGACAACGGTCCTGCCAATACGCTGAAAGCATAAACTGCACCCGTACACATCAAGATACCCATAGAGCTGACCAAGACAGCCCAGCGATTAATTTCCTTTTTCATCAACAACACTCCCTTATTTTCCATTCGCCATGACGATGTTTTTTAGTTCTCCCCAATTTTCGCGGAACATGCCTTCGTTCATTACTTTCAGATTTTCGGCAATGACCGGTTTGAAGCCCATTTGTCCCAAAATATCTTTTTCCAGATCGACGCCAGGCGCGATTTCGATCAGGCGCAACTTGCCTTTCTCGAGGTCGAATACCGCACGTTCGGTTACGTACAATACTTCCTGTTCCACTTCGGACGCGTATTCACCGCTGAAAGTGACTTGTTCGACTTCAGCTACGAATTTCTTCGCTTTGCCTTCCTGGATGATCGTCAAACGGCCATCTTTGACCTCCTGTTGCAAACCGCCGGCAGTAAAGGTTCCTGCAAACACCAATTTTTTGGCAGCTTGGGAAATATTGATGAATCCGCCACAACCCGCTACACGATTGCCGAACTTGGATACGTTCACGTTTCCGAAGGCATCGGTCTGAGCAAGCCCCAACACGGATAAGTCCAATCCGCCGCCATCGTAGAAGTCGAATTGCGCATGGTGATCCATGATCGCTTCGCTGTTGAAGGCATGTCCGAAGTCCCGCAATCCTGCCGGAACGCCGCCGATCGATCCGGCTTCGGTCGTCAACACCAATTGATCGCTGATGCCTTCTTCCGCACCGACTGTCGCGACATTGACTGGAATTCCTACGCCAAGATTCAGGACAGCTGAAGGAACCAACTCCATCGCTGCACGACGGGCGATTACTTTACGGGCATCCAATGGAAGTGCCGTTACAGCATCCATTGGTACTTTTGTATCGCCGGAGAAAGCCGGATTGTACTCAGTGTTTTCTGTCTGGAATTGATTGCCTGGTTGTGCCACGACAATGTAGTCGACCATGATGCCTGGTACTTTTACGTCTTTAGGATGCAGTGTGCCTGCTGCCGCCAAGGTTTCCACCTGAGCGATCACGATACCGCCTGAGTTTTTGACAGCCTGTGCGACCGGCAACACTTCCATGTGCAAACCTTCTTTTCCAAGCGTCAAGTTGCCTTTTTCATCGGCTACCGTTCCGCGGATCAGGCCGACATTGATCGGGAAAGTCGGGTAGAATAACCATTCTTCATTTTCAATTTCAACCACTTTGACGATGTCTTCGGTCGTGCGCGGGGAAAGCTTGCCGCCTTCCAGACGTGGATCGACAAAGGTGCGCATGCCGACTTTAGTGAATAAGCCCGGACGTTTTGCGGCGATTTCACGGTACAGTTGGGTGATGACCCCTTGCGGAAGGTTGTAGGCTTCGCATTTGTTTTCGACGATCAGGTCGCTGAGTTGCGGAGAAGCGCTGACGATGCCGCCGATCCAACGTTTGATCAGACCTTCGTGGGCAAGATGGCTCATCCCTTTTGTGCGGCGATCCCCCACAGCGCTCGCGTGGATGACTGTCAGGTTGTTCGGATGTCCTTCCGCTTTAAAGCGATCTTCAATGGAAATCGCCATTTCTTCGTTCACACATGCCAGACCGAATCCGGTCAATGCCACTGTGCTGTTGTCTTTGATCAATTTTGCCGCTTCCGCAGCTGTGATTACTTTTGTCATAAGTGTACCCTCCTATTTGCTCGTTCATTCACATAAATAAGTAAGAAAAGCGGTACAAGCCCGCTCTGCCTCGAAAGAAATTTAGGAAATCTGGCCCCGAATGAGCATCGTAGAGCGCAATGGGTCAGATTTATCTAATTTCCGAGAGGCAGGCTTGGTCCGCTAGCCATTATTTTAGATGCATAAAACATTTTAAAAATCCGTGAAACACCTACGGTGATGCACTTTTATATTGAAAATATTTTATATTTCCTAATATTTAAGAAAAAAGCTCAGCCTTGATCTGAGCTTTTCAGTTTTGATTAATAAGCGATCTTCAAAGATGCTGCGATTGCTTCAGCATCTTTGAACAATGTTTCGATGATTTCTTTGGCAGGACGGATATCACGGACCATACCGGTGATTTGGCCGGCCATGACCGATCCGTTCTCTACATCGCCTTCGAATACAGCTTTGCTCAATGAGCCCAACGCCAACTCTTCCAATTCATCACGGGATGCATTGTTGTTTTCCAGTTCTTGGAATTTCGTAAGCATCTTGTTTTTGATGGAACGGACAGGTGCTCCGTTGCGGCGGCCTGTAACGATCGTAGCTGTATCATCAGCATCAAGTACCGCCTGTTTGAACGTAGCCGGAACCGGGCATTCTTCAGCGGACAAGAACAGTGTTCCTACTTGGATCCCTTGAGCACCCATCGCGTACATCGCAACGACGCCGCGGCCGTCACCGACTCCGCCGGCTCCCAATACGGGGATGTTGACTGCGCTGACTACTTGCGGCACTAAGCACATGGTCGTTGTTTCGCCGACGTGTCCGCCCGCTTCGGTTCCTTCAGCTACGATTGCATCCGCGCCTAAGGCCTCCATTTTTTGTGCATGTTTCACGGAAGCTACTACCGGAATGACTTTAATGCCGGCTTCTTTGAATTTCGGCATGAATGGTTTCGGTGTGCCTGCTCCAGTCGTCACGACTTTGACGCCTTCTTCGATCACGACATCAACCAATTCCGGACAATTACGCATCATCAGCATCAAGTTGACGGCAAAAGGTTTGTCCGTCATCGTTTTGCATTTTTGGATCTCTGCACGCAATTGATCTGCTGTCATCCCGCCTGAAGCGATGATGCCAAGCCCGCCTGCATTTGAAACGGCAGAAGCGATATCAGCCGTTGCGATCCGTGCCATCGCTCCTTGAAAAATAGGATATTCTATTCCTAGCATTTCGCATAATGTTGTCATTTTGTTTTTCCTTCTTCCTTGAATTGTGAGTGGTGAGTCTGCAGGCTCGGCTGAACTTGCCGTTCCGCTTGCTCACCTTTTTTCTTGATAGTTGCATTATAGAATTGATCTGATTATTTGTGAAATAGTAATCTTCACCGGTTTATCATAACTGTTTGGTTATATAAAATAGTTTGATCCGGAATATAAAGCTCGTTATTATTGAGTTTACGAACAAATATAATACACCTCCTTTTTGAGATAATGCATTTTGTTCATATCTTTTTTGTTCTGAATAGATATCATTTTCATAACCTATATATTATAATTGTGATTATTTTATCTTTCACAATCATAAAGTGAGGTACAATAACGCTTGCAATTATTAATCGTTTTCCAGTATAACCAACAGTAGAACATCGCGATCGAAAGGATGACAAAAAATGATGCAACAGACCACTATCATTGCCTATCTGGATGCCATCGTCAGTGAAGGGACCTTCACTCAGGCGGCAAAGTCTCTATATATTTCCCAGCCTTACCTCAGCAAAACCATCACAAAATTGGAAGAGGAACTGCAAACCAAATTGGTCGAGCGCAATCGGACTCCGATGGAATTGACCTATGCCGGTGAAAGGTTCCTGACGCATATGAAAAAGATGCAGAACCAGTACGAGGATATGGTCAACGAATTGACCATGATCACCAATCTGAAGTACGGCCGGATCCGTATCGGCGTCCATCCGATCATGGGTTCTTTTCTGCTTCCTTTGATTCTGCCGAAGTTCCATGAAAAATATCCAGGCATCGTCCTGAAAATCATGGAACAGGACGCCAAAACGACGGAAATGGATCTGCTGGAAAACAAAGTCGATCTGTACCTGGGCATGATGCCGATCCATAATGAACAGCTTTCCTACACGATGCTCGCGGAAGACAAATGGTGCGTCATCGTTCCGGACACAAGCCCGCTGTATCAGCCCGGCTTGAAGGAAATCGAAAAATTCCCTTATCCTTTGAACTTGCTGAAGAACGAAAAGTATGTGCTGACTACTTCCCAATCCGGGATCCGTAAACAGGCCAACGAATTCCTGAAGCATCTGGACATCAAGGCTGATATCGTCATGGAAACGCAGAACATTTCAACCGCAGCGGCTCTTGCAAGGAAGGGCATGGGACTGACCTTTTTGCCGAAGAGTGCGCTCAACAACAGCGAATTGATGGACAGCTACAATATTTTCTATATCGAAACCAGCATTGTCCGCACCCGTTATTTCATCGCCTACAGCAAAGAAAAAACCCTTTCCTCAGTCGACCTGGCTATGATCGATATGGCAAAGGAACTTATGAAAGCCTACAGCGACAGCATTTGATCATTGCCGTCTGCATCAGCGAAAAGACGCCTCTTATTCTGTTCGGAACCATATCATTTGGCCTTCAGCAACAGAAGTTGTATCATCAAAGTGAGCAAAGAAGATTTTCCACACTTTGCGCTCAAGAGCGGATACTTACCCATAGGAGGGGTTATCATGGATAAATTATCAAAAGATGACAATCATTCTATCGATGCCACTTGGTTGACCGAAGAACCCTATCTTGATATCATTCCCGAAGATCCCCCTCAAGAAACCGAAATCCTTTACTGCCAATGCAAGAAGCCATCGAGCGTTTATCAGGAAAGCAACGATCTTGGCCACTGGCTGAAATGCGGAGACTGCAATCGCGTCATCAAAGGTTCGTTCGAAGCGGCAAAGCCTTATTGACCCAAACAAAAAAATCAAAAAGGAGCAAGGGAATGCGGAATGCCGCACTCACTTGCTCCTTTTTGATTCCTGACATGAAAAAAAACACCAGAGATCAGTCTGGTGTTCCGGCGTTTGTTGCTTTCAAGTTCTTGATATCCAAAAACTTTTGGCAGAGTTTATCCAATTCCTGCTCCATCACAGCACTCGTCTCAGGTGAATAACTGAGCATTTTTGCTGGATTGGATACCAGATCCAGAACGGAATCGGGAACCACTTTGTCGCCTTCGACATGGACAGCGATTTGTGGGTAGTAGTTCGTTGTTCCGCAGCATGCTGAGACAAGATAGGCGATTTCGTAATGCTCGTTGCCCTTGTCGCGGATACGGAAATAGCCATCGCCGATGAATTCCTTTTCCGGCCCGAAATTAGCCAATATCAGATCCAAATCCTTCTTTTCCATTGAGAAAACCCCTTTTCTTCGTGAATCAACCAAAATGATCATTTGCTTAAAAAACGTGAACACAGGCCTGTACTTCAACACTTGCCCGCACTTTTTCCTTCAAGGATAGTATACCACTCCATGACAGTTTTGCACATCCGCCGTGAAATAGATGAAACCTATATTTCTGGTATTTTCCCAAGCCCCCTTCCTTGTTTGGAGGGAGTGCTTCTGTTAAGACTAACCCAAGTTGCTATGATAAAATAAACTTGTAAGCGCTGACTGAACAAAAACAGAAACGGGGTATTCCAGATGACAGAAACAAAATTATCGAAATTGAGGATCACTGGCCAATCACACCAAGGCATCACCACTACGGTGAAGGTCCGTAACCTGCCTGAATTTTTCGTAGACGAATCGGAACGGATGGGCGGCGACAACAAAGGGCCGAATCCGTTGGAATATCTTTTAAGTTCGCTGGCAGGCTGCACCTCGATCATTGCCTATTATGTAGCCGAACAACAAGGGCTCTCTTACAGAGGTCTGACGTTTACCGTCGAAGGCACCTTTGATCCGCGCGGTTTTGCCGGGGAAGATGATATCCGGACCTACTTCCAGGAAGTCACGCTCATCAACCATATCGAGACCGATGAGACCGACGAAGCCATCGAGAAACTGGCGGCTGAAGTCGAAAGAAGATGCCCCGTTTACAACCTCATGCTGGATGCGGGCGTCGACATGTCAACCCAGTGGATCCGGACCAATTAAAAAAATCAGAAATGCGGAACGGGTTCATTCAGCCCTGAAAGAAATTTAGGAAATCGAGCCGACTGAGCATCATAGAGCGCAATAGGCTCGATTTATCTAATTTCCGAAGGGCTTACCCGTGAAGCTAGCCATCTAACTTGATTGCATGAAACATTTTGCGAATCTATTAAACAACTACGGTGACGCACTTTCGGATTCAAAATATTATATATTATGAAAAAATCCCATCAGCCTGCCAAACAAGGCCTGATGGGATTTTTTTGTCGTTACATCTACTTGAATTCTCTCAGCTTGTTTTCGCTCGGAACCATGTGGCTCGTATAATTTTCGATTTTGAACGTCAGCCGTTCCATCGCCTGCTGCATCACATCGATCCGTTCCTGCAGTTCATGCTGTTGTTCGACCAACAGATCCATCCTTGCCGGAACAGTCTCTTCTCCGCTGCGGAAGAGTGCGAGATATTCGATCAAGGATTCGATCGATAAGCCCGCATTGCGCATCTGGCGACTGAAGGCGATCCACTTCAGATCTTCTTCATCGAATTCACGGACCCCGTTTTCGTTTCTTTTTATCGGCGGAATCAGACCGATCCTCTCATAGTAGCGGATCGTATCGGCCGATACACCCGTTTCCTCGCTGGCTTTCTTTATGTTTATCATCTCGTCCATCCTTTCGGCATCAAAACCTGTCCTGACTGTTACCCTCAGTTATATCCTACACCTTGGAGTGGGCTCCAAGTCAAATGGAATTTCCAGGCAAATGGGCGGGGCCCGCCTCGACAAGCTTTCAGCCTTGCAACGCAAGCAACTGCAGGATTGTATGCGACACCGCGTCCTCATCATTCGACCTTCCCGTGGTGAATGCCGCAGTATCCTTGATGATTGGATAAGCGTTCCGCACAGCGAAGCTGTACCTGCCGCTCTTCATCATTTCGACATCATTCATCCCGTCACCGAACACCATCGTTTCTTCCGGGGTGACCTGCAGCAGCTCCTGCAGATGGGCTACCGTACTCCCTTTATGCACGTTCAAGTCGGTGATGTCCAGCCAAGCTTTCTCCGAAGCGACGATATGCGCGCGGTCACGAAAAGCAGCCAATTTTTCAGCAGTCCCGATGCACCGTTCTTGAATATCACGGACCGTGATTTTTATGAAATCATCCTCGATGGCTCCGAAATCCGCCACCGTGATCACTTTCTTGTAGGATCTCCTGACAGCCGCGGATTCTTCAGGCGACAGATCATTTTTGATCATGGCGGCTTCCTTCGTGCAGGCGATCAGCGTATGCCCAAGCTGCATCTCCTCCAATTCGCGCAGGATGGCCAGGCCTGTCGTATTCTCCAACAACGATTCGTAGACGACTGTGCCGTTGCGTTTGATCCGGGAAGCACTGTCCCCGAGAATCCAAAAATCAGCAGCATCCTCGCCGAATATTTCTTCGACACGCTCACTCTGCTTGCCCGTACAAGGCGCGAAAACGACTCCTTTTTCCGCCATCATCTGCTTGACCTGCTTGAAAAGTTCCCTGTTGAAATCCCCTTGGCTGTTCAAAAAAGTACCATCCATATCCGTCAAAATCAACTTGATCATCCAGTGTCCTCCGTTCCGATAAATTTCTCCCTCCATTATCGCATACTTTCCGGTCCACAACAGTCCGTATGCTGAAGCGCAGAAAATCTTCCGGATGGCGCCGCTTGTGCGATTCCCGTATAATGAAGCTTGAAATCATAATAGAGAAGGTGCAAAAACATGATAACGGCCACCGGCATCACGACTGAAAATCAAATCAAAACAGACCTCGATCTGAATACGGCAGATCTCTCCGCCTACAAATGGACCTGGATCGACTTCGAAAATCCAACAACCGAGGAAGTGCAGCATCTCAAGGATACTTTCCACTTCCATCCGTTGGCGATTGAAGACTGCCTCCAGCTGTTGCAGCGTCCGAAGCTGGATTATTACGAAGGCTATACCTTCTACGTCACCCATCATGTCCATACGGAACAGAAAAAAATCGTCAAGGAAGAACTGGACTTTTTTGTCGCGGAAAATTTCATCGTGACTTTCCACTATGCCTCTTCAAAAGAGGTGCAGTACATCCGCGAGCGTCTGATTTCGCAGCAGAATCCTGAAAAGTGGGATCCCCACTACGTGTTCTATCAAGTGCTCGACAAAATCGTGGACAATTATTTCCCTTTGCTGCATGACGTTGAAGACGAACTGATCCGCATCGAGGACAGCACCCAAAACAGGCGCTCACCCGATCAGATGCCGCAGCTGATCGATATCCGCCACCTGTTGTTGAGTCTGATGCAGACCGTCAATCCGATGCGGGATCTGCTTTATCGGATGCTGAATTCTCAGCATCTCGAGGGCGTCCGCAAAAGACGGAGTTATTTTTCGGATATCCACGATGACCTGCTGAAGGTATCCGAGATGATTACCTCGAATCGCGAGGTGACGACGGATATGCGCGATAGCTATCTGTCGCTCAATTCCCATCAGACCAACAATGTAATGAAGATCCTCACCATCATCACCTCGATCTTCTCGCCGCTGACCTTGATCGCCGGAATCTATGGGATGAATTTCGAACACATGCCGGAGTTGACTTGGAGATACGGCTATTTTCTGGCTATCGGCCTGATGCTCCTGATTGGCATCTCTATGTATCGTTGGTTCAAGAAAAACGGCTGGTTCTGATTACCGGCCGTTTCTCTTGTAATAGGTGGCGACAGGATGCTTCAATTCCCCTGTTTCCAGATAAATGCGGAAATCATTCACCGCGAACAGATCGCCTGGCTCCAGCAAAATGAAATAGAGACGGGTTGGATAACGTTTGCTTTTTGCCAAAATATGATTGTTTCCACCATAGGCATACCACCAAATTTCAAACAGCTCCTCCCTGACGGAAAGCTTATCCTCCAACAGTGTGAACTCATAGCAGCCTTTTCGTTCCAACAGATCAGCGACATCCAACTTTTTTCTCCAGATTCCTTTTTGCATCAACCTCATTTTCCTCACCCTATCCATCAGCCATCATTTTTGATTTACATGATATTTCTGCACCACGACTTGATTGCGCTTGTTCTTCCTGCCATAGATCACGATTGCGTTTCCTTCGGTGACCTGATACAAAAAATCCAACGAATGCGCGCGGATCAGGCAATTCTGCTTCTCTTGCTTGTCCACTGTCAGTGTGAAACGGATCAGCGGCGTTTCCTCCAGTTTGAGGATTTTTATTTTTTCCACTGAACCTTTCAGGCAAATCCCATTTTCCATATCAGTCACATCCTTTAACATCATAATACGAACACACGTTCTTTTTGTCAACTGTTTCCTTCTCGGAAAAACCGCTGAAGGCATTCTTTTCCTCTTGGGAATAGTAAGGAAACGTGTTAAGATGTTGTAAACATAAGCGGATGCTCAAAACTGGCGGCTCCAGCTGGAAGACTTTTGCATCCTACGAAAGGAAGATTCGCCATGCCCATCAGACTGATCGCCGTCGATATGGACGGGACTTTCCTGGACAGCCACAAGAAATTCAACAAGGAGCGCTTCGACTCCCTATACAAACGCATGCTCGAAAAGGATATCCGTTTTGTCGTGGCCAGCGGAAACCAATACTACCAACTGCGTTCTTTTTTCCCTGAAATACAGGATAATATTGCTTTTGTGGCGGAAAATGGCGCTTTCGTCGTGGATTGCAACAAAGAGCTGTCCGTCGGTGAGATGACACAGGAGACGATTGACAAGGTGCTCCGGATCTTCAAGGAACTGGGTGCCTATTCAAAATTGGTCGTTTGCGGCAAAAACAGTGCCTACGTCGACAATTCCGTTTCCGATTACTTTTTCCAAAATACGAAACGCTTCTATCATCGCTTGAAACGTGTGGATTCTTTCTCCGAAATAGATGACATCATCTTCAAATTTGCATCAGGCTTCGCTGAAGATGAAGTCCCTGCTCTCTTGGAGCACTTCACGCGCGAAGTAGGCGATGTCGTCTCCCCGGTACCGACCGGCCATGGCTCGATCGACCTCATCATTCCCGGCATGCATAAGGCTTCCGGCATCCAACTGCTGCAGAAGCTGTGGGGCATCTCCGATGGGGAGACCGCCGCATTCGGCGACAGCGGGAATGACATCGAAATGTTGGAGCATGTGGCCTACAGTTTCGCGATGGCGAACGCAGCAGAGGACGTCAAAAAAGCTGCCAAATACTGTGCCCTTTCGAACAATGAAGAAGGCGTATTGGCCGCAATCGAGCAGCTGCTCGAAATGGAATAAACAAAAAAGGATGATGGATCATCGCTTCGATATGAAGCGGGATCCATCATCCTTTTCTTATGTCGCTATGAAATCAAGCCCGTCAAGAAAGTCAATAATTCATACTTTTTCTCTTCCGGCAGTTTTTTGATTTGAGCGGTAAGTTTCTTTTCCACCGGGCTCATTTCCGAATTGAAGAATTCCGCCAAAGTCACACCGAGAACCTCACAGATATGGTTGAGCGTCTTCAGAGACAATTTAGTCGAATTGTGTTCGATGGCCGAAATGAAGGAAGGCGAGACGTCGATCTGCTCAGCCAATTCTTTCGCCGTTATTTTATTCAGTTTGCGCAATTCCTGAATGCGACTGCCTACTTCCATCCTGATCCGCTCCTTTGTTACTGGATTCAACTTTTCTTTTTACATACTAACACATCTAGGTTTGAAATTTAAAGCATTTTCACTCTGTTTCAAACTTATCATTCAAAATATACACTTATAAATAAATATTTATTCCCCTGTATTCAGTTATATGTTAATATGTTTTTTGTAAGTATGTCTAATGATTTTGAAAATCAAATAAATAACATTTTTTCAAGAAGGAAGGTATCTGTGCAACAATACAAAAAAGAATGGTTCGGTAATATCAAAGGGGATATCCTGGCAGGTATCGTTGTCTGTTTGGCCCTGTTCCCTGAAGTCATCGGCTTCATGATCGTCGCAGGAGTACCCCCAGTCGTGGGAGTCTACGCCACTTTCTTCATCACGGCCATTGCAGCATTTTTCGGTTCCAGCAAGGGCATGATTTCAGCAGCCGCTGGGTCTGTGGCCTTGGTGCTGGCCCACTTGGTTTCTGAATATGGGATTCAGTATCTTTTTGCCGCGACGATTCTGGCAGGTGTCCTGCAGGTCGTCTTGGGATTCCTCAAAATCGGTACCTTGATGCGCTACATTCCGAAACCTGTCATGATCGGTTTCGTGAATGGCTTGGGAATCATGATGTTCACTTCGCAATTGGACCATTTCCAAGGCAGCCTGCTTTTGCCGCTTCTGGGCCTTTTGGGGATTGCGATTATCTTCCTTTTCCCTAGAGTCACGAAGAAAATCCCTGCGCCTATCGTTGCGATTTTCGTCATCACCGCGATTGTGCTGGGCTTTGGCTTGGATGTGAAAACGTTGGGCGATATGGGCTCCATCTCTACGGATTTGCCGCGCTTCGGCATCCCGGCTGTTCCGATGACATTGGAAACTTTGCGGGTCATTTTCCCAACTGCACTTTCGGTTGCCATCGTCGGATTGGTTGAGTCCTTGTTGACTGCACAGTTGGTCGATGAAATCACTGAAGAGAAGAGCGACAAAAATCAGGAAACGTTGAGCCAAGGTCTTGGGAATGTCGTTTCCGGATTCTTCGGCGGTATCGCCGGCTGTGGCATGATCGGTCAGACGATCATCAACTTGAATTACGGCGGCCTTGGCCGTCTTGCGACTTTCCTGTCCGGATTCTTCATGTTGTTGTCCGTTGTTCTTCTGAACGGTTCTGTCGTGCAAATTCCGGTTGTCGCTTTGGCGGCGGTTATGGTTGTTGTCTCCATCGAAACCATCAACTGGGACTCGATCAAACGTTTGCGTACGAACCCTAAAAACGAAAGCTTCGCAATGATCCTGACCGTCGCCATCGTTATCGGAACGCATAACTTGGCTTACGGTGTGGTAGCCGGTACTTTGGTCAGCGCCGTCTTCGCAGCTTTCAAAATGTCCCATCTCCATGTTGCAACAGGGACTGCTGATGATGATCACCACTACAAAGTGGACGGCCACCTTTACTTCGCTTCCGCCGAAAAATTCCTGGACTTTTTCGCTGAAGAGATCGAACAGGAGGAAGAAATCGTCATCGACATCAGCGCCATGACTCTATGGGATTCCACTGCTGTCGAAGCGATCGACAAGCTCATTACCCGCAATAACAAACGGGGTGTAAAAACGACGCTTACCGGTGCGAACACGCAAAGTTCCGCTCTTTTCAAACGGATTTCGATCCACACGGAAAAATAAGAAAACTCACAGTCTGCCTCTCGAGGCGGCCTTTTATCATCTTCTTCCTCCGGCGATCGTGATCTTCGCTGGAGGACGGTTATCATTCCGAGTTGCGTTCTCCGATGAACCAAGCTCAATCGGAGGTGAGGCTGATTGTTACAGGTTGCCTCCGACGAAGGGGTCACTCACAGGAGCTGCGTATACATTTCGGCGCTCTGTTCCAAAAAAGACAGGCATTCCCACAAAAATGGGTAGCCTGTCTTTGTCGTATTTTCTGAACTAAAATCTATCTACACTTCCACCAGGTCAAATCGTGTAATGATGCCAAGCAGATTTTCCGTATTTTTGCCGCTGTGCGTCACCAGTAATGCATCGATTTTTTGGTTGTCGAATAGCGCTTCCGCCTCATAAATGCTCGCATCTTTTTTGACGAAGGCAAAATTATCCTTGTTATCGTCCAGTACAAGGATATCGCGTGCCAGCGTTCCGCCGATCGACACGGTTGCCTCATGCGCATGTTGGGACAGCCAGTGCGTGATGCCATTTTCTGTCAACAAGCCCATCACTTTTCCTTTTCCGTCTTTAATCGGGAATTGCGTCAAATCAGTGTTCCTGATCGTTTCGAGGACAGCGGATAGCGGGGTAGTTTCCTTGAAGAATTTCACATCATCCGATTTGATGTCGAAAGCCGTCTTTGGTTTCAACAGTTGTTCATGGATTGCTTTGATCATAGTCAGTGACTCCTCATTGACGAGCACCAGATCGCTTTGGTTTCCGTGGCTCAAGAAATTGCGCAGATCCCCTAGTATCTGGAAGTCATCCCGCTTCCTTTTCACAAAACTGTCGTAGCGCGCGGCGTTCTCCACCAACTCATAAAAGCTATAGTAGGATTTCCCGCGATTGGGCTTGTACGTCTTGTTGAAGAAACTCTCGATATCATTGAAATAACCCATAAATGCTTCGTTATTGCTATTCAATCGCCTTCACCCTCTCTCAAATTGATCTCGTTATGCTTCTATTCTAACAAGTCAAAGCGGGAAATACGAATCCAAAGCCTTTCATCCAAAGACGCTTGCTGCAACCGTTCTTCACATTGGCCTCCGAATTACTCCGAGCGTATAATGATATTATGATTGATAAGAAACGGAGGAAATGATATGACCACAGCGAATATCATGCTTTACGTAGAGGATGTAGAAGCGAATGCCGATTTTTGGAAACACTATCTCAATTTCAAGGAGGTTGAGCGTTATGACTTTGGGGATTCCATCAGCATCGTGCTGGCGGTGAGCTCTACGTGCAATCTGCAGCTTTTCAATATCGATTTCATCAGAAAGAATTCACCGGAAGTGGCCTCCAACAAACCTTCCTTATTGTTCGACATCTCCGATTTCGATGAGCTTTATGCGCGCTTCAAGGAGAACAACGAGACGGTCGGTGAGATCATCGAAATGGGCGGCGCCAGGACTTTCAACTTCCCTGACAGGGACGGGAACTACTTCGCCGTCCGGGATGCGGCTGAATAAGCAGACCACGCGCTCCGAACAAAGTTTAGTCAAAGAACCACCGAATCCAAAGGCAAAACGCCTTGGATCCGGTGGTTCTTTCGTTCTGCATGACCCTCGTTTCACTCCGAAAGATAATTCAGCCGGATGCCATCCGGACCGATCCGCTCGAATTTATCCAGCCTGAACTTCCGGATACGCTGATCAACACTGTTCCCGAACTCGAATAAAGAAACGGAATCGGAAACGCCTTCGATAAGTGGAGCGATGATGAGGCTGATTTCATCGACCAATCCTTCGCTCGCGAACGATCCGTTCACAAATCCTCCGCCGACCAGCATGAAAGTTTCGATGCCAAAATGGCTGTGCAGTTTGTCCAAGGCGACTGTCATCGACAATGGTTTGCTCTTCCCTGTAAAGATGTAGGAAACGCCCACTTTCCTGAGATGGGCCAGATACCGATCAGAGACCGCCTCGCTCAAAATCGTAACGATATGGTCGCCTCTTCTTTCCGGATACTCGTCACCGATCACATTCGTTTGCCAGCCGAGTTTCCCTTCCGGATCGACCGCAATCGCGTAAGTGCTGAAGGCAGCCGGATGAATGTAATCTTCCCTTGGGATGGCTTCATCCGAATAAATGGACAGGTCCACTTTGTTCCCGAGGGTGATGTGCTGCTCGAACGTGATCCGCCCGCAGATCCAATTGTCCGAACCGTAAGCTTGTAGCGTATCCTCATAGGCCTTTCCGTACGGCCCGAATTCGACCGCACTTAAATAGTGCCCCGCCGCGCGCCCGTCTATCGACATCGCCATGTGGCAAATCACTCTGTAAGGTCTGTTCATTTCTTTTTCCTCCATTCTGAATCTTAGTTGATGATTCCATCATAAACCCTTGAGGTTAGTTTAAGTCAAGAAGAAACTGTCAGGAAAATATGCTCAGATATCCTCGCGATTGAAGGAAAACTCAAAATCTATCCCCAGCTCCGGCGAGGCCCCGCTCGCCGGAGGACAACGGTAACTATCGCTCCTATCTCCGGTGAAGCCCGCCTCATCGGAGAACATATACAAAATGCAAGCTTACCTTCGGCGAAGCCTCCGTTCACCGGAGCTGAGAGCCGAAAAAACATTACCAAATATTTTATTCGGCTTATAAAAGTTCCCAATAAAAAGAGCCGACTCAACTTGAGGCGGCTCCCATACTTATTTGTGTTTATTCCCCGATCAACGCGATGATTTCCTCCAGCACCGCTTCTCCGTCCAGGATCTCATAATTTTCCCTCGAGATCAGCTTGTAGGGCACTGCCTTGTAAGTCAGGAAATCCTTCAACCGCGCGATTTCGTATTTTGATTGCGGGCCGATCATCAGGGCATCGATTGCTTGGCTTTGGATCGCCTGCTCCGCGATGATCGCCGGCGCGGAGTAGACATGGATGTCCAGTCCCCTTTCATCCGCCGCGTTCTGCACATTCTTCACCAGCAAGCCGGTCGTGATGCCTGCCGTACAAATCAATAAGGCTGTCTTTTGTTCGGTCATCTGCTTCAACCCCTTATGCTGCTTTCTTTTTCTTGTTGTAGATATCCAATACCACGGCCAGCAACAGAATCAAACCTTTAATCGCTTGCTGCCAGTCGACACCGACACCGAGAATGGACATCCCGTTATTCAAGACACCCATAACCAAACCGCCGACGATCGTGCCCACGATGGTGCCGATCCCGCCTGAAGTTGAGGCTCCGCCGAAGTATACGGCTGCCATCGCATCCAACTCCATGGAAGTACCTGCTTGCGGTGTGGCCGCATTCAGACGCGCTGCTAAGATCAAACCAGCCAACGCAGCCATCGCGCCCATGTTCACGAATACCCAGAAAGTGATTTTTTTCGTTTTGATACCGGACAATTCCGCCGCTTTACGGTTTCCGCCGGTTGCGTAGATTTGGCGTCCCGCAACGGTCTTGTTCGTCAAGAAAGCATAGGCTGCCACGATGACTCCCAAGATTACCAAAATGACAGGATAGCCTTGGTAAGAGGCAAAGATGTAAGTAACCCCAATCATCACCACTGCTGTCATGACCGCTTTCAACATGAACATATTCATTGATTCAACTTCGAACAGATTGTTCTTGCGTTTTTCGCGTGTGCGCCATTGTCCGAAAACAAGTGCTGCGGCAATAAGGACGCCCAGGATCATCGTCAGCAGATGCACACTGCCATCCGTCAGATCAGGCAGGTAGCCTGTAGAAATCTTTTGGAATATTTCCGGGAAAGGCGCCAACGATTGCCCGCCCAACACAACCTGTGTCAGCCCGCGGAACATCAACAGCCCCGCCAAAGTGACGATGAAGGCCGGGATGCCGAAGTAGGCTACCCAGTAACCTTGCCAAGCGCCGATGATCGCTCCGATCGCGATGCAGATCGGCACCGCTAACCAAGGGCTGACGTTCCAGTTCACCATCAAAATACCGGAGATGGCACCCACGAAAGCCATCACCGAACCGACCGAAAGATCGACATGGCCCAACAGGACCACTAATAGCATACCAGCAGCCAGAACCAGAATGTGGCTGTTCTGCAGCACGATGTTGGTGATGTTCAGCGGCCGCCAGAAGATGCCGTCCGTCATCAGTTGAAATGCGATCAATAACCCAATCAGAATAATTACCATACTGTATTTGCTGAAAATATCAAGCGCCTTTGTTTTTAGATCCAGTGTTTGCTTTTCCTTTTTTACGCCGTTCGTCGTTTCCATCTATAACACACCCTCTTCTTCCCTAGTCATTAGATTCATCAGCGATTCTTGGTTCGCGTCTTTGCGTAAAACCTCACCTGTGAATTTGCCGTCATTCATTGTGTAAATGCGATCGCACATCCCCAATATCTCAGGCAATTCGGAAGAGATGATGCAGACACATTTGCCTGCAGCCGCCATCTCCTCGATGATCGTGTAGATTTCGTATTTGGCGCCGACGTCGATTCCGCGTGTCGGTTCATCCAGGAACAGCACATCAGGTTCCGTCATCAGCCATTTGGCAAGGACTACCTTTTGCTGGTTCCCGCCGCTGAGACTGCTGACTTTTTGGTAAATCGAGTTCGTCTTTGTCCGCATTTTTTTGCGGTATTCTTCGGCTATCTGGACTTCTTTTTCTTTGTCCAAGACGCCCTGCTTGCTGATTTTCCCTAAGCTTGCGATTGTCGTATTCTCACGGATATCCATCAAGAGATTCAAACCCAGCGCTTTCCTGTCCTCGGATACATAAGCAAGCCCGTTTTCGATGGCTACAGGCACATCCTTGACCGAAATCTCCTGCCCTTCCTTAAATACTTTCCCGGAAATGTTGCTGCCGTAGGAACGACCGAAAACACTCATCGCGAATTCGGTCCGGCCTGCTCCCATCAATCCGGCAATCCCGACGATTTCGCCTTTGCGGATCTTAAAATTGATTTTGTCGTTCATGATGCGGTGTGCATCAATCGGATGATGGACCGTCCAATCCTTCACTTCAAAGTAGACGTCGCCGAGGTTCGGATGGCGTTCGGGATAACGGTTCGTCAAGTCCCTTCCGACCATGCCGCGGATGATGCGTTCCTCATTGATGGCTTCTTTTTCCAGCGTCTCGATCGTTTTGCCGTCGCGCAGAATGGTGATTCGGTCGGCCACATTGACGATTTCATTCAACTTATGGGAAATGATGATGGAAGTGATCCCTTGCCTTCTGAATTCCTTGATCAGCTCCAAAAGATTGGCGCTCTCTTCCTCATTCAGCGCGGCTGTCGGCTCATCCAAAATCAGCAAGCGTACCGATTTCGAGAAAGCTTTCGCGATTTCGACCAATTGCTGTTGCCCGACCCCGATCTGGGAAACGAGCGTATTGGGATTCACTCTCAATCCGACTGTCTTCAGCAGATTAGTCGTTTTCTTTTCCGTCAGGTCCCAGTCAATAATGCCGTGCTTTGCCTGTTCATTGCCCAGGAAAATATTTTCACTTACGGACAGATACGGGCTGAGCGCCAACTCCTGATGGATGATGACGATACCTTCATTTTCACTGTCCTTCAGATTCTTGAATTTGCATGTCTCGCCGTTATAGACGATGTCCCCCTCATAGCTCCCATAAGGATACAGCCCACTCAATACATTCATAAGTGTGGATTTACCCGCACCATTTTCGCCGCATAGGGCATGAATTTCGCCACGCTCGATTTTCAGATTCACATCACTCAATGCCCGGATGCCAGAAAATTCTTTGACGATATTTCGCATCTCCAATATATAATCCGCCATGATACCCCTCCTCTATGAAAGAGACTTCCTTGGCGTCACAAAGGAAGTCTCCGTTATTCACATTTTTATAAGCCTAAATCTTCTTCAGAATAGTAGTCTGTATCGATCAGCTCTGCCTGGTAGTTTTCTTTGTCCACTGAAACAGGATTAGCCAAGTAAGTCGGTACGACTTTCACGCCATTGTCATATGTTTCTGTATCGTTTACAGGCACTTCTTCCTCGTTGAAGATCGCTTCGATCATCTCGATTGTGTTTTGAGCCAAAATACGCGTATCCTTGAAGATCGTTTGTGTCTGTTCGCCAGCAATGATCGATTTTACGCCTGCTTGCGTTCCATCTTGGCCTGTGATGACCGGTAATGGTTTTTCAGCTGAACCGTAACCCACGCCTTTCAGAGAAGAAATGATTCCCAAGCTGATTGGATCATAAGGAGACAATACTGCATCCAAGGTTTTATCCGTGTAATTTGCGCTCAACAGGTTGTCCATCCGTGCTTGGGCAGTCGATCCGTCCCAACGCAAGGTTGCGATCTGGTTGAACTTTGTTTGTTCTGAAGGGATGACCAATTGGCCGCTCTCAATGTATTGTTGGAATACGGACATCACACCGTTGTAATTGATCAAGGCGTTGTTGTCATCAGGAGATCCGCCGAATAATTCGATGTTGTATGGGCCTTCACCTTCGGCCAAATTCAATGCATCTTCGATGTATGAAGCTTGCAGTACTCCCACCCCGAAATTATCGAAAGTTGCATAATAATCCACGTGTTCGGAATTCATCAACAAGCGGTCGTACGCGATGACTTCGATGCCTTCATCCGCTGCTTTTCCAAGCACGTCCGTCAAGGCGGATCCGTCAATGGAAGCGATCACCAAAACATCCACACCTTTTGTGATCATATTCTCGATCTGCGCCACCTGGTTCTCGACTTTGTCCTCGCCGTATTGAAGGTCCGTCTTGTAGCCCAGTTTCTCCAACTCAGTGACCATATTGTTGCCGTCCGCAATCCATCTCTCGGCTGACTTAGTCGGCATCGCGATTCCCACATAGCCGGCATCCCCTGTTGATGCTTCGCCATCCCCGCATGCACCTAGCACTACTGCGGATAATAACGTTGCTGCTGTAAGAAAACTTTTCTTCCAATTGAATTTCATCCCGAATTCCTCCACTGCTGTTTTATTTGATATACACATTGTACCCCTATCGGATACCGCTTACATTCACTATCTTTTTCCGTTTCTTGATATTCTTACTCAATTGTATCCGTTTCCATATGGATTTTTTCCGATTTTCTTTGTTTTTTTTCGAAGGCCTCATAAACTGTGCTAAACTATTCGATGGTAGCGTTTTATTTATAGTCAAATAATAGGAAGGAAGTTTTCCAACCATGAAGTACCTCCTGCATCTGCTCCTCTTGCTCTTTGTTGTCGGCGGCTGCGCGAACAGCCCTGATGCGGAAGAAGAGCCGGGGAACATCGTCATCGGGTTCTCGCAGTCGGGAACGGAGAGCAATTGGCGCAAGCGTCACACAGAATCAATCAGAGAAGAATTGGATAAAGAAGGATACGAAGTCCTGTACCGGAACGGTTTCATGAACCAAGGCCGCCAAATCCAGGATATGCGCACCTTTATTGCTTATAAAGTCGATATGATTGTCTTCACACCGATCGTGGAAGACGGTTGGGATGCTGTTCTCTTGGAAGCAAAAGCTGCAGGCATACCTGTTATCGTTGTCGACCGCGATATCCGCACAGCAGAAGAGAATCTGTATCTGACGCATATCGGTTCCAGTTTTAAGTCTGAAGGAAACCGGGCGGGACTCTATATCACCAATCATTTCCAAAACAGCTCCCAGTCTTCCGTAAAGATTTTGGAAATGAAAGGGCTTGCGAATACTTCCCCGACCAATTTCCGCAGTGAAGGCTTTATGGAAGTGATCAGCCGCGATTCAAGGATCATCGTCGAAGCCTCCTTGGAAGGGGATTTTATTCGATCCAAGGCGAAGGATGTCTTCCGGAAATACATAGAAGAGAACGGCTGGGAAGATATCGATGTCCTCTACAGCCATAACGATGAGATGACGCTGGGCATGCTGGAGGTCATGGAAGAAAACGGCATCGTCCCCGGTCAGGACATCCTCATCGTCACGATTGATGGCCAAGCGGAAATGATCGAAAACCTTCGTGCCGGCAAGGTCAATTGCGTCGTCGAATGCAATCCGAATGCGGGCTGGTACGTCCGAAACACCATCAAGCGTTATTTGAACGGCAATACGATCCCTGATGAAATTTACATGCCCGAAACGGTCTTCTCCGATAAAGGCAATCTCGACAGCATTCCGCCAAGGGACTACTAGGGAGGTCACGAGATGGAAAAAATAGCCAGCATCAAAGAAATTTTCCAGCAGACCAATCGCCTGCTGTTCAGCATCACACTGATCCCCTTGCTGGTGATCAGCATCTTTTACACGCGCAATATCCTGATCTACCGAAGCGCATTGGCGAACGTCGAGGAAGCGAATAGCGTTTCGACCATCGTTCAGGAAAATGTCTTGGAGGAACTGTGGGACCTGGTTTTCGGCCTCATCCAAGTCAGCGATTACGAGTCCGGCAACGAACTGGAAAAGGTGCGGCTCGCCATCGAAGAGATCCAGGCCAACACCACTACCGCAAAGGAAGCAGCCAACCTGGATGTCGCTTTGCGGACACTGGACACGCTCGACCACTACATTTCCAAAATGGAAAGCAATATCGCAAACGAGCGGCCCTTCGATGAGAACGAAGCCATCATGGTCCAGGTCGACGCCGTCACGGTCCTGCTTTACGCTATCCTGCAGGACTTTGTGCGCGTCGAAATCGAACTTGCGGGTAAAACCAGCGATGATATGCTTGTATCGCTCTATTACCTGATGCTCTTTGAGCTCATCATCGTCCTCACAATCATCTACTCTGCAAAAAAAAATAACCGCTTTTTAACGCAGCAGGTCCAGGAGCCGTTGAACGACCTGATCGTCCTTTCCGAGGAACTGTCACAAGGCCATCTCGATTACCGGGCAAAAGAGCCGGAAGTCGCCGAGCTGCGCGTCGTAACGGAAAGCATGAATGACATGGCGCAGAATCTGCATGTGTTGATAGAGGAAAACGCCGTGAAGCAATTCGACCTCGCCCAGAGCGAGCTGCGGGTCCTGCAGGCGCAGATTACGCCTCACTTCATCTACAACACCTTGGATGCCATCCTCTCCTTGGCCGAGCAAGGCAACAGCGAGCAGGTGAAGACGATGACCTACGCCCTCTCCGATTTCCTGCGTATTTCCTTGAGCAAAGGCCAAGACTGGATCACGATCGAGAAAGAAATCCGCCACGTCGAAGATTATCTCACGATCCTGCAGATCCGCTACGGGGCCATGCTGACGTTCGCCATCGACATCCCGGAAGAAATCATGCAGACGGAAGTGCTGAAGATGATCCTGCAGCCTTTGGTGGAAAATGCGGTCTACCACGGAACCAAGCATGTCCGGCGGGCCGGGAAAGTGACAGTCGCGGCGACCTATACGGCTGACACGATCCAGTTCTTCGTGACGGACAACGGCATCGGCATGCAGGAGGAGCGGCTCCTCGAAATTCAGGCACGGCTCGCCCAAGCCACTGTCGATGACTCCGGTGAAGGCGGGTATGGCCTTTACAATGTCCGCAAGCGTTTGTTGTTGTATTACGGCAATGTTGCTTCCCTGGATATCGACAGCACCTACAGAAAAGGCACGACCGTCACAGTGACAGTACCGAAGATTACCTAAAAGGAGCGAACAAGCATGTATAAAGTCTTTATAGTCGAGGATGAACACCTGATCCGCGACAGCCTGCGGAAACAACTGCTGTCCCTCGCCGAAACACACCCGCTGATTTTTTCAGGGGAAGCCTCCGACGGGGAAATGGCCTTGGCCTCGATCATGGACGTCAAACCCGATATCCTGCTGACCGATATCCGGATGCCCTTCATGGACGGCCTGAGTTTGGCAAAGGAAGTCCGGAAGATCTTCCCTTGGATCCGCATCATCTTCATCAGCGGCTTCGATGATTTCGAATATGCGCGTACCGCCATCCAAGTGCAGGCGGACGCCTATCTTCTGAAGCCGATCAAAGATACCGAGCTGATCCAAACGCTCGAGACTGTCATCACGGTATTGGACAAACAAAAAGAACCCGTCATGGAACGGGATACGCATGCGGATAATTTCGTCTTCGAACTGAAGAAAAATCATTTCCTGAACGGCATCTTCCGCGGGGATTTGTCGGTTCCGGAAGTGCTGCAGGAATCCGCCGCTTTGAAGCGCTCGGTTGTCGGGAAAAAGACCTGCGTCGTGTTGGCCACCAATCATTACGACAAGAGTTTCGACGATTATTTTCGTTTCAGCAATTATCTGCATTTTCTTTTCGGAGCGGATGAGAGCATCATTTTCTCCAGCATCTCTTCCCGCTTCATCAAATTTCTGCTGATGGACAGCGATACGGACAGGTTGTTGGAAAAGAGTTACCAACTGGCTCAGACGCTCGTCCACGAACTGAAGGACGAAGAGGCGGAGGACCTGATCGTTTCGATCGGCCCGATCGTCGAACGGCTCAGCGAAATTCCGCAGGCCTACCGCTACACGCAGAATATGCTCCAGACCTATGGGGTGCTGCGGACCGAACGGATCATCAGCTACGAGGACGACATCAAGGACGGCGAAGTTTCTCCGACGAATCCTTTCAAGCTCGATCTGGCCCAAAAAATCGCCCAGACCGAAGCGGATGAACTGGAGGAGCTGGTGCTGGAGCTTCAGGGAACACCCGGGGATACTGAAGAACGCAACCGCCTCTTCCGCTTTTTCGTGCTGACCGAATTGGGCAATCTTGTCCAAAAAAAGAAGCCCGGTTCGGAGCAGCCTTTGCTTGAAAAAATGAATGACCTTGATCAATTGGCGGCGGTGGCGGCCGATGCCGCGGAATATACCCAGATCATCGAAAAGCTGCTGGCTTTCCTGATGGCGGCCCACATCCACCCTTCCATGGTGAAGTATCAGAGCGTCATCCAAAAGGCCTTGGGATTCATCAAGGCGAATTTTACCGATCCGGACATTTCCCTGAATGTCGTGGCGGATGCCGTAAACCTGAGTCCGTCGCATTTCAGCACCATCTTCTCGCAGTCTTTGGGACAGACTTTCATCGACTTTCTGACCGAGTGCCGCCTGCAGCATGCCAAGGAGTTGTTGGCCGGGACGGATGATAAGCTGTCCGCCATTGCGATGGACATCGGCTACAACGATCCCAATTATTTCAGCTACCTCTTCAAAAAACGGGAAGGCCAGACCCCAAAAGAATTCCGAAGAACACATGCCAGAGCGTGATGAATCCCGCTCTAGAAATCGAGCACTAAGAGGACTACCACAAAGAGGACGCTTTTTGTCCTCGTGTGGTAGTCAGCTTAGGCACAGATTTCTGGGATTCAGAACGCGTTTAAGCCAGAGCGTGATGAATCGCGGGGGCGTGAAATTCCCCGCCAAATTGTCTTTGAAGGGGAATATTGTGTTGCCTTCGGACGTTTTACCCCGCCTAGTAGGTTTTGGCGGGCTATCTCGTGTTTCCCTTGGACATTTTTGCCCGCCAAATGGTTTTTGGCGGGGTATCTCTGAGCGTAAATTAAATTTCCACATAAAGAGGCTGTATCAAATCCAGAAAATTCTGTTCTGGTTCTGATACAGCCTCTTTTCTTGTTGACGATACTCGCTATACCGTTCGCTGTTCCTTGGTGACTTGGGACGGCGCAGTCCCGTAGTATTTTTTGAACAGTTTGCTGAAGTGGTACGCGTCCTGGTAACCGACAGCCTGGGCGACTTCTTTGATTGTCCACCCTTCCTGCTTCAGCAATTCCTTCGCATGCTTCAGGCGCACGTGGATCAGGTAATGGATTGGGCTCACTCCGGTCGCTTCCTTGAATATTTTTGAAAGATGGGCCGGGCTGACGAAGAGTTGCTGCGCCAGTTGTTCCAGCGTGATTTCCTCGGAATGGTGGTTTTCCAGATAATAGACGGCATGGTTCACCAGATGCTGTTGGCGCACAGCCGTTTGGGAAAGCGCCTGAGGAAGCGTATTGTCGGATCCGTCCTCCAGACTCCGCAGCAACAACCCCAGCATCTCCAATATCAGCCCTTTGCCCATCAGCTGATATTCACTCCGCTGCTCGTTGAACTCTTTCGTCACCCGCCAAGCCTTCTCCATGAAGGCATCCGCATAACAGCCCAAGTCCAGCAAAGCGCGTTTGTTCGGAAAATGATTGCGCGGAAGTCCGTTCAGCGAAAGGTTCGTCAAACCGATATGCAATTGATGGGAAACCGTGCCCTCTTTTTGCCGCTCCGCATGTTTCACACCCGGATTGAAAAGCATGACGGCGCCGGTTCCCAAGTCTTGCCGTTTTCCGTCCACCAAGTAATCCGCTTCCCCTTCCAGAAGGATGCTGATTTCCAGAAAGTTGTGGCTGTGCGTTTTGGAATAATTTCCGGCTTCATTCAAAGGATCGAAAGCGTACAGAATTTCAGGATTAAATGTTTGTACGTGTGTATAGGCCATCGCAAAAGTCCTCTCTGTTGAATACCCTTATATTGTACAGGAATTTGACGAAGAAAAGCCATTCCCATTCCTAAAAAAAGCAGTAACCTGTTAACATACACTTTTTTTGAGGAGGACTGTCTTATGAATCATTATCAATGGATTTGGCGCTATGCTCAGGCATACAAATCCAAAGGCTTACTGGCTTTATTCTTTGTTTTCCTGAATGCCCTCCTGATCATCGTCAATCCCTTGTTGGCCGGGGAATTGGTCGACAAAGTCATCGATGGGGGGCAGGATGATTTGTTGGTGCCGATTTTGGCACTAATGATCGGCATCACGCTCTTTCGGACGACCATCCGCTACAGCTACCAGATGCTGTTCGAACGGATCGGTCAAAATTCCCTCTTCGTGCTTCGTCAGGACATGTACCGGAAGCTGCAGGAGCTGGATTTTGACTTCTTCAACCATACCCGGGTCGGGGACATCATGGCCCGGATGACCGGTGATACCGACGCCATCCGTCATTTCGTTTCTTGGGTCACCTACAATATCCTGGAGAGCATCCTCTGGTTCGTGATGGCTGTCGCGGTCATGGGCACGATCCACTTTCCGCTGATGCTGTCGTTGGTGGCGGTCACGCCGATCATCTTCATCCTGACGCAAAAGATGTCCCGGAAGGCCTTCCCGCTGTTTTTCCAGATCAGGGAAAGCTTCTCGCGGCTGAATTCGATGGTGGAGGAAAATATCGGCGGCAACCGCATCGTCAAGGCGTTCGCAAGGGAAGACCATGAAATCGAAAAATTCACGAAGCACAATGAGGATTTCAAGCGCCGCAACCTGGATTCCGCGGCCGTATCCCGCACCTATCTCCCCTGGCTCGACGGTTTCGCCGGGACACTGAATGCGATTGCTTTGGTGCTCGGCGGCCTCTACGTCATCCGCGGGGAAATGTCGATGGGGGATCTGGTCGCCTTCAATGGGTTCCTCTGGATGCTGAACATGCCGATGCGCATGAGTGGTTGGCTCATCAATGATGTGCAGCGCTTCTCCGCTGCCTGCATCAAAATCCGCGACATGCTGGACACGGAGGCGCGGATCCCAATCACGGCTGCCGAGGAGCACCTCCGGATCAAGGGTACCGTCACGTTCGACGACGTCTCCTTCGCCTTCTCTGATGATCCCGGAACGGATATCCTGTCGCACGTCTCCTTTACGGTCGGTCCCGGACAGACGTTGGGAATCTTGGGCGAAACCGGCTCAGGCAAGACGACGCTCGTCAATCTGGTGGGAAGATTCTACGATCCGACCTCGGGAGCCGTCCTTATCGACGGCAAAAATGCCAAGGACTATCCGGTCCGCCAGTTGCGGGAAAACATCGCCATGGTCATGCAGGACGTCTTTCTGTTTTCGGATACGATCGAGGACAACATCGCTTTCGGCAATCCGCAGGTGGAACGCTCCTATATCCAGCAGATGGCCCGGATTGCCGATGCGGACGGCTTCATCACCAGCATGCCCCAGGGATACGCCACAATTGTCGGTGAACGCGGAGTGGGCTTGTCGGGTGGACAAAAGCAACGCATTTCTTTGGCACGGGCATTGGCGAAGGATCCGGCCATCCTGATTTTGGACGACACCACTTCCGCTGTCGACATGGAAACCGAATCGAAGATCCAGCAGGAGTTGCTTGGATTGACGGAATCCAAGACCACCTTCATCATCGCCCACCGGATTTCGTCGGTGCGGGATGCGGATCTGATCCTGATGATGGAAAAAGGCCAAGTCGTCGAACAAGGAACCCATGCGGAACTTTTGGCCAAGCGAGGCAAATACTATGACGTTTACTGCAAACAACTCGGATTGACGGGAGGGGAAGCCAATGGCACGCAATACGTATGATGTCGATGAAAGCTTAGAGCAAGAATTCAATTGGGGGCACTACCGGCGCTTGGCCGGCTACATCAAGCCCTACAAAAAACCAATTTCAAAGATATTGGCTGTCATCATTTTGGCGAACATTGCCGGAATGGCAGGCCCATATTTCACAAAAATCGCAATCGATGACCTGATACCAGCAGAAAACGTGCAACAACTGCTAGGACTGGGCGGCATCTTCATCCTTTCCCTGGTCCTGATCGGCGGGTGCATGCGCTACCGGATCTACGCCATCACCGAAGTCGGCCAAGATATTCTGAAGGACATGCGCTACGATATTTTTGCGCATCTGCAGCGCTTGCCGTTCGCTTACTTCGACAACCGGCCCCACGGCAAAATTCTGATCCGCGTAGTCAATTACATCAATACGCTGAGCGACCTGCTGAGCAACGGTCTCATCAATCTGATTTCGGACCTTTTCAACGTAGTGATCACATTGGGCTTCATGCTCCTCATCGATGTGCGGCTGACGCTTTACAGTATGGCTCTTTTGCCGGTACTGTTCGGACTGGTGCTGTTCATCAAGAAGCGCCAGCGGATCGCTTTTCAGATTTTGAGCAACAAACAATCCAATCTCAACGCGTATATTCACGAAAGCATTTCGGGCATCAAAATCACCCAATCGTTTGCCCGCGAACAGGTCAATTATGACATCTTCAATGAAGTCAGCGAGGAATACCGGACGTCGTGGATGAAAGCCGTCAAAATCCAATTTCTGATGTGGCCCGGTGTGCTGAACATTTCGGTCCTGACGACCTGCCTGATCTATTTTGTGGGCATCCGCCAGATCGGCGTATCAGTGTCAACAGGGACACTGATCGCCTTCATCGGCTACATCAACAATTTCTGGAATCCCGTCATCAATATCGGCAACTTCTATAATTCCTTGATCACAGCGACTGCCTATCTGGAACGCATTTTCGAGACATTGGATGAGGTGCCTTCCATTCAGGATGCGCCGAATGCCTACGAATTGCCATCGGTCTCAGGAGCAGTGGACTTCGAGGACGTCACCTTCCGCTATGAGGACGGCAAAGACATCTTGCATAAGGTCAACTTCCATATCGAACCGGGTCAGAGCATCGCTTTGGTCGGGCCGACCGGAGCGGGCAAGACAACGATCATCAACCTGTTGACCCGCTTCTACGATATCAACGAAGGACGCGTAAAAATCGATGGCCACGACGTACGCGATGTCACACTCCATTCCTTGCGCAGCCAGATGGGCGTCATGCTGCAGGATACCTTCATCTTTTCCGGTACGATCCTGGAAAATATCCGCTACGGAAAGCTGGATGCCACCGAAGAGGAAGTGATTGCGGCGGCGAAGGTTGTGCGCGCACACGACTTCATCAAACACCTGAAGGACGGTTACCATACAGTCGTTGAGGAGCGCGGCAGCACCCTTTCGGCTGGCCAACGGCAATTGCTTTCCTTTGCGCGGGCCTTGCTAGCCGATCCGAAGATCCTGATTCTCGATGAAGCGACCGCCAGCATCGACACCCGGACCGAGGAATTGCTGCAGGAAGGTCTCCAGAAACTTCTGAAAAATCGGACTTCCTTCATCATCGCTCACCGGCTGTCGACGATCAAAAACAGCTCCCAGATTTTCTACGTGGCAGGCGGTAACATCGCCGAAGCAGGCACCCACGAAGAGCTGATGGCCCAAAAAGGCTTGTATCACCATCTCTACCAATCCCAATACGACCTGTTGCAGGCCGTGTGAATGACGGGAGCCGCATAGCTGAGTGCTCTATTTAATCGTGTTGTCCGATAATGCGATCTAATCGGACAACCTACATGCTTTGGCTGGTCGCGTTGTCCGATAACCCGATCGAATCGGACAACCTACATGCTTTGGCTGGTCGCGTTGTCCGATAACCCGATCGAATCGGACAACCTACATGCTTTGGCTGATCGCGTTGTCCGATAATCCGATCATATCGGACAACCTGAGCGCAGCGCGCTCCCACTAACATAGTTATTGCCGTATCTCTCGGCAGCTTCTTCATTTGCAAAAAAATATCCGAAAAAGATGCGTTCCTGCCCTTAAGAGCAACTGCTCCAAGGGCGGGGACGCATCTTTTTGATTTTTTAACAGTCTTTCTTACGTCAGTCCGCTTTGTTTGCAATCAGTTCTTTGGCTGTTGCCGCACCTTCCAAAGCTTCCCATTTCCATTCCATGACTTCCGGGATGTCATCGCCGTTCTCGCGGATGAAGCGGTGATGGAAATCAACCGTTTTCGTCATCTTTTGCGAGAAGGCTGCCGCTTCTTCGCCATAGACGGCATTGGCCGCATCCTGTGCCAAGTGGAAACGATCCATCTCCGACAAGACGCGCATGTCGAACGGTGTCGTGATGTCCCCGTTCTCACGGTAGCCGTGGATGTGCAGGTTATGGTTGTGACGATCAAAGAAGATGTCACGGATCAAGCCTTCGAAGCCGTGGAAGGCAAAGACGATCGGTTTATCGGTTGTGAAATAAGCATCAAATGCTTCATCGCTCAAGCCGCGCGGATCCACATCCGGATGGCGCAATTTCAACAGGTCGACGATGTTGATGAAACGGATCTTCAGATTAGGGAACTGCTTGTGCAGGATCGTGACTGCGGCAAGCGCCTCCAGGTTCGGTTCCGTTCCCGCTGCCGCGATCACGACATCCGGTTCTTCGTCTCCGCAAGTCGAAGCCCAGTCGATGACTTTCAAGCCATCTTTGACCAATACTTCCGCTTCTTCAGCCGAGTAGAATTGCGGACGCGGGTGTTTCGAAGACACGATCAGGTTGATCTGTTCTTCGGAAGCCATCGTTTCCGCCATCACGGCCATCAAGGAGTTCGCATCCGCCGGCAAGTATTCGCGGATGAATTCCGGTTTCTTCTCAGCCAAATGCGTCAACAAACCTGGATCTTGATGGGTGTAGCCATTGTGGTCCTGTTGGAAAACAGTCGAAGTCGCGATCAAGTTCAATGAAGGATAGTGTTTGCGCCACGTCTGTTCTTTGGCTTTGCGCAACCATTTGAAATGTTGGGTGATCATCGAATCGACGACACGCAAGAAGGCCTCGTAACTCGCGAAGAAACCATGACGCCCGGTCAAGACATACCCTTCCAGGAAGCCTTCGGCTTGGTGTTCGGACAACTGCGAATCGATGACACGGCCGGATGGAGAAAGCCATTCATCGTAAGCAGGATCGATCGCTTCCATCCAGATGCGGTTCGTCACTTCGAAGACCTTGTTCAGACGGTTCGATTTGGTTTCATCCGGTCCGAAGATGCGGAAATTATCCGGATTGTCCACAATCAGATCACGCGCAAAGTTGCCGAATTCGATCATATCCTGGGCAATGACTGCCCCTGGAACGGTCGTGTCGACGGCATACTGCTTCCAATCCGGAATGTTGAGCGGTTTCGGATCGATACCGCCATTCGTGATCGGATTCGTAGCCATCCGTCGGTCGCCTTTCGGTGCCATTTCTTTCAATTCAGCCACCAATTGACCGTCGGCAGTGAACAGTTCTGCGGGACGGTAGGACTGCATCCAATCAACCAGTGCGTCGATGTGTTGCATATGGTGCGCATCCACCGGAATCGGCACTTGGTGAGCACGAAAGCCGCCTTCAATTGGTTCGCCGTCCCACGTTTTCGGACCCGTCCAGCCTTTCGGTGTGCGGAATATGATGACCGGCCAAGCCGGCATCTTCGCTTCGGCAGCGGAGCCTTTGCGGGCTTCCGTTTGGATTGCTTTGATTTTTTCAACGGCCGTATCCAACACTTGCGCCATGATCGGATGCACCGCTTCCGGTTCGGTTCCTTCCACGAACAACGTCTCCCAGCCCATGCCGCCAAAGTACTGTGTCAATTCTTCGTTCGATTTGCGGTCGAGGATCGTTGGGTTGGAGATTTTGCCGCCGTTCAGATACAGGATCGGCAAAACAGCCCCATCGGTTACCGGGTTGATGAACACATTGGAGAACCAACCTGCAGCCAACGGACCGGTTTCAGCTTCCCCGTCACCAACGACAGTCGCTGCGATCACTTCCGGGTTGTCGAAGATGGCGCCTGTGGCATGGGAAAGTGAATAGCCGAGTTCGCCGCCTTCATGGATTGATCCGGGTGTTTCCGGCGCCGCATGGGAAGCGACCCCGCCGGGGAAGGAGAATTGTTTGTAGAGTTTCGTCAACCCTTCCAGATCCTCAGTGATTTCCGGATAGATTTCCGTGTAAGAACCGTCCAGATAAGAGTTCGAAACCATGACTTGGCCGCCATGTCCCGGTCCTTCGACATAGAACATGTTCAGGTCATATTTATTGATGACGCGGTTCAAGTGAGCATAGATGAAATTCTGTCCGGAGATCGTTCCCCAGTGGCCGATCGGATGCAGCTTCACATCGGTTTCCTCGATTGGGCGTTGCAATAAGGGATTGTCCTTCAGATACAGTTGCCCCACGGAGATGAAATTGGCGGCGCGCCAGAAGGCATCCACCTTGTCCAGATACTCTTTTGAATCAAATGCAGTCATTTTTGTTGCTCCTTTTCATTTATATTATTGAAAACGTTTGCTATAACTTTCACAAATGTCCTCCAAAAAATCGGTTTGACGATTTTCTGTCAAACCGATCGAAAAAAACTATTTGATTAAAGCTACCTCAAGACCGACCAGTTTTGCCCAAGCCAGGATCTGATCTGTGCTCAAACTCAATGAAACGACAGTGTGGTGACCGCCGCCAGCTTCGATCCAAGCGCGGATGCCGTCATGGAAATTAGGTTTCACTTCCCATAGGACGCGTGCTACTGGAAGGTTTGGAGCTGCCTCAGTCGGTTCAAAAGCAGAAACTTCATTCACCAACAATTTGTAGTGCGTTCCGAAGTCAGCCATTGAAACGACAACGCCGTCCCCTGCTTTACCATCGAAGACAAGGCGGGCAGGCTCTTCACGGTTACCCATCGATAATGGTGCGATCAAAATTTTCGGTTTGTTGACTGCCAGTCCTGGATCGACTTCCAACATATGCGATTGCAGAATCGCTTCTCTGCCTTCAGCCATTTCATACGTGTAGTCTTCCATGAAGCCGGTGTCGATGTTGTGGGACATGATTTTCATCAAGCGGTCGATTGCTGCTGTTTTCCAGTCGCCTTCGCCTGCGAATCCGTAGCCTTCTGCCATCAAACGTTGCACGGCCAAACCAGGTAATTGTTGCAAACCATGCAGATCTTCAAAGTTTGAGGTAAAGGCAGTGTAGCCACCCGCTTCCAAGAAACGACGGATGCCGATTTCTTGACGTGCCTGCACTTTGACATGCGCTTCCCATTTGCCTTGTTCATAATCGCCGTAGTCGAAATCATACAAATCTTTGTATTCATTGAACAAAGCATCGACTTCTGAATCTTCGACCGCATCGACATAGTCCACTAGATCCCTGATGCCGTAGTAATCGACTGCCCAGCCGAATTGGATCTGCGCTTCCACTTTGTCGCCTTCGGTCACGGCAACGTTACGCATGTTATCGCCGAAACGCGCCACTTTGATGGAGAAGCTTTCATTGTATGCTACCGCAACGTCCATCCATTCCGCGATTTGGGTTTGGACATTTTCACGTTCCCAATAGCCGACAACGACTTTGTTGTTCTTTTTCAGGCGCGCATTGATGAAGCCGTACTCGCGGTCGCCGTGTGCTGCTTGGTTCAAGTTCATGAAATCCATATCGATTGTTGCCCATGGAATGCTTTCGTTGAATTGAGTTGCCAGATGCAACAACGGTTTTTGTAGCAATTTCGTTCCGCGGATCCACATTTTTGCTGGCGAGAAGGTATGCATCCAAGTGATCACACCTGCCACTTCATCACGGTAATTCACTTCTTTCATGATCTTCGTGATTGTATCGGGCGTTACCGCCAATTCCTGCAGCACAAGCGGATAAGGCAGTTTGCCGCTGTTGTTCAGGCTTTCCACGATGACCGCTGCATTGTTTCTTACTGTCTGCAAAGCTTCTTCACCGTATAAATGTTGTGAACCTACTACGAACCAAAATTCTTTTTTCCCTACTTCTAACATATTTTCAGCTCCCCTATTTTTTTTGCCCGTAATAGGCGTTTTCTCCGTGTTTTCGCAAATAATGTTTATCCAGAATGCGCTGCGGCAGTTCCTCCGCGAAGGCATTCAATTGACGGGCGAACAGATTGGTTTTGCAGACCTCGTCCAAGACGACGGCATTCAGTACTGCACCCTTGGCGTCCTTGGCCCAAGTGAAGGGCCCGTGCCCATGCAGCAAGACACCAGGAACTTCCATCGGTTTGATGCCGCGTTCGCGGAAAGTTTCCACGATGGCGCGACCCGTTTCTTCCTCGTAACCCCTGTCGATTTCTGCCTGCGTCAGGAAACGTGCGCAGGGAACCGTGCCGTAAAAGGTATCGGCGTGTGTCGTACCCATGGCCGGCACATCCAATCCGGCTTGCGCCCAAATCGTGGCCCAAGTCGAATGCGTGTGCACAACCGCGCCGATTTCCGGGAATTCTTTGTACAGGACGGCATGCGTCGGCATGTCGGATGACGGGTTCAGATCCCCTTCGATGACGTTGCCTTCAAAGTCGCAGACGACCATATCGCTCGCCTGCATGTCGTCATAGCCGACACCGCTGGGCTTGATGACGAACAAGCCTTTTTCGCGGTCGACCGCACTGACGTTTCCCCATGTGTATTTGATCAATCCCCGTTCCGGCAATTCCAGATTGGCTTGAAAAACTTCTTCTTTTAATTGTTCCAGCAAGATGTTTCCTTCCCTTCTATCTCAAACTCAAATGCTCGACTGCAGCTTGTTCGATCGCTAGCCCTTTTTGGTAACGTTCGATGAAAGTTCCGAAACCTTCTACATCGCGCGCATCGGGAGCGATCGTGATGCCTTCATCGGCACCGAATACTTTCTTGTCCAAAAATGCATCCAAAGTCTCTGACGTTTCTTTGCGATCAGTGTAGGCAGCCAGCAATGCAATGCCCCATGCGCCGCCTTCTCCTGCAGTCTCCATGACGGTAACCGGTGCGTCCATGACAGCAGCCAACACTTTCTGTCCGACTTCAGGGGTTTTGAAGATGCCGCCGTGGCCGACGATTTTGTCGATTGCGACATGTTCCTGCTTCAGGATGTTCATGCCGATCTTCATTGCCCCGAAAGCGGTGAAGAGGTGCACGCGCATGAAGTTGGCTAAGTTGAAGTTGCTTTCCGGTGTGCGGACAAACAACGGCCGTCCTTCTGCCAAATGGGTGATGTTCTCACCCGAGTAATAGCCGTAGGAAAGCAATCCGCCGCAATCGGCATCGCCTTCAAGCGCTTTGTTGAATAAAGTAGCGAATAATTTGTCCGTATCAATTGCGAAACCAGCAGCCTCGCTGAATTCCCGGAAAAGCTTGACCCAGGCATTGATGTCGGATGAACAGTTATTGGTATGAACCATCGCGACCAGACTGCCTGCCGGTGTCGTCACGAGATCGATTTCCGGATGCACTTCATTCAAGTCCTGCTCCAAGACGATCATCGCAAATGCCGAAGTCCCCGCGGATACATTTCCGGTGCGTTCTGCCACGCTGTTCGTGGCGACCATACCGGTTCCGGCGTCCCCTTCCGGCGCACATAACGGGATGCCCGCTTCGAGTGTGCCAGTCGGATCAAGCAGTTTGGCTCCCGCTTCCGTCAGATTCCCGGCCGCGTCCCCTGCCAACAATACTTCCGGCAGCAGATCCGTCAATTTCCAATTCGCGCCTTTTTCTGCTACCAATGCATCGAACTGCCCCATCATCCGTTCGTCATAATTTTTCTTCTCGACATCGATCGGGAACATCCCGGATGCATCACCGATTCCCAAAACTTGCTTGCCTGTCAGTTGCCAATGGATGTAGCCAGCCAAAGTCGTAAAGTAAGCGACTTCATTTGTATGTTCTTCCTTATTCAAAACCGCTTGGTACAAGTGGGCGATGCTCCAGCGTTGCGGGATATTGTATTTGAACAGTGCGGTTAATTCCTTTTCGGCATCAGCCGTAGTGGCGTTGCGCCAAGTCCGGAAAGGCACCAATAACTCATTTTCCTGATTGAACGCCATGTAGCCGTGCATCATCGCGCTGAAACCGATCGATCCGACTGCGGTCAAGGTCACGCCGTATTTTTCTTTAACCTCACGCGTCAGTTCTCCGTAGCTTGTTTGAAGGCCTTTCCAAATTTGGTCCAACGAATAGGTCCAGATGCCGTCGACTAGCTGATTTTCCCATTCGTAGCTGCCGGATGCGATCGGAGCGAAGCGGGAGTCGATCAGCACCGCCTTGATGCGGGTGGAGCCGAATTCGATTCCGATGCTCGTCTGCCGCGATTCGATATCAGTGACTATCGCTTGTAACTTCTCAGTCAAAATATTTCCTCCTTTTTGCGGTGCACCCTTTTCGGATGCTGTCCGTTCTTCTTAGGTATATTATATTCCATATGTCCGTACATGTAAAGAGATAAATTGAATATTTGTCCGAACACAAAAGAAGCAGGAGGGCTAGTTTTATTAAAATGCGGCTGCGGGGGTGATCTGATGGGTTGATGATTGTCCGATTTCCGCTATGTATCCGACAATCTGGAGATTTGGTAGGGTAAACTTGTCCGATATTCTTTAGGAATCGGACAAGTTTACGCTTTTAGGCGCACAGTTGTCCGATTTCCACTAAGTATCGGACAACCTCATTGCGCTGACATTCAATCTTGTCCGATTTCCGCTAAGTATCGGACAACCTTATCTCCCGAATGCGCACATTCACTCGAAATATCAGAGTTTTATTCAAAAGATATCCGAATAAATGACAAAAAAGAAACCATCCCGATTCAAGGGATAGCTTCTTTTTTAGTTATTGGATCCGTTTGACCGAGTCACGGATGATCAATTCCGGCTCGAATATTTTGTTGCCTGTCACTTCTTGCTGTACGGCCAGCATGATCCACTCGGCAGCGGCCTCGCCCAATTCCTCTTTAGGATGGGAAAGGGTCGTCAGCTTGACGCTGCCTGCCGTGCTCAAGAACGAGTCATCATTGCCGACCACCGAATAATCCTCAGGAACCCGTTTGCCCATATCAGCAAGCGCTTGGATCAAGCCCTGCGCCACTTCATCATTGTAGCAGACGATGCCGGTGACTTCCTGCTCGCTCGCCAGCTTCTCCCGAATCGTCTGGAAAACTTGCCCCTTCGTTTCGGTCGTGTACGTATACACATTTTTCGGATCGAAATTTGTCCGCATCTCTTCGTGGGCTTTGATGAAGCCTTTCATCCGGTACTTCCCTTGCAGGTCATCGATCTTCGTGATCAGAGCCAAATGCTGATGGCCCTGCTCGAATAGATGTTTCGTTGCAAGATAGCCCGCTTTCGTGTCATTGACGCAAATGAAAGGGACCGACAGTTCTTCATAGTAGGCATTGATCATGACAACCGGTATGCCACGTTCCTTAAAGGAAAGGTAATAAGCCAAATTCGCATTGTATTGGTTACTTTTTGTCGGTTCCACGATCAGTCCCGAAACACCTTGGCTGAGCATCTGTTCCAGACACTCCCGCTCCTGATCGACGTCGTTGTTTGTGCTTGCAAGCAGCAAAGAGTAGCCATTCTCCCGCAACTTCTGCTCGATGCCGCGGATGATCGACGGGAAAATATAGTCCGACAGATAAGTCGTGATGACGCCGATCGTTTTGCTGGATGACACCCCGTCACCACGCCTCTGATACGTATCGTCGACATAGGTCCCGGAACCTTTCTCCTTGCGCAGAAAGCCTTCATTCACCAGCAAGGCGATTGCTTCCCGGACGGTATGGCGGCTGACCCCATAATCCTTCTGCAACTGCAGTTCGGGCGGAATGACTTTGCCTACCACAAATTCATTCGAAAGTATTTTTGAGCGTATCTCATCGGCAATCACCTGGTATTTTGTTTTCATCGCGTGTTCTCCCTCTGCATATGTCCGTACAAATAGTATAGTAAACCAACCGGAAAAATACAAGTGCGCATTGACGAATTCTATGCAAAAACCGGACTTCCTGTTTGATTCCACAGGAAATCCGGTGCCTTTTACAACAAAGTTTCGATTGGGGTGTAGACTGCGCCGATCGATTCGGCGACATCTTTGTTCGTCAACTTGCCTCTGTGCACGTTGAATCCGGTCAGGATGGTCGGATTTTTTTCCGCCGCTTGCCGCGCACCTTGATTCGCGATTTCCACTGCATAAGGCAATGTGACATTCGTCAACGCGATTGTAGCAGTGCGCGGAACGGCGCCTGGCATGTTCGGCACCGCATAATGCAGGACGCCATACCGTTCATAAACCGGGTCATCGTGTGTGGTCGTACGGTCTTCGGTTTCAAAGATGCCGCCCTGATCCACCGCGATATCGACGATCACGGAACCCGGCTGCATGCTTTTCACCATCGCTTCGGTCACTAACGTCGGCGCTTTCCGGCCGGGAATCAGGACAGCCCCGATCACGACGTCGGCATCTTTGATGGCATGGGCGATGTTCCACTCGTTCGACAGCAGGGTGATGACCGCGTTCCCGTACAAATTCTCGATTTCCGTCAAGATCTCCGGTCTGACGTCCAGGATCGTGCAATGGGCGCCGAGTCCCAATGCGATCTGCAACGCATTGCGCCCGGCCACACCGCCGCCGATGATGACGACTTTCCCGTTCGCCACACCCGGAACGCCGCTCAAAAGAACGCCTTTGCCGCCGTATGGTTTTTCCAGGAACTGCGCGCCAATCTGGACGGAAAGACGGCCCGCGATGACACTCATCGGTGTGAGCAACGGCAAATCACCTTTTTTGCCTACCATCGTTTCGTAGCCGATCGCGGTCATGCCCGCTTGCAGCATCGCCTTCGTCAACTCCGGTGCGGCCGCCAAGTGCAGATAGGTAAACAGAATCAGGTCCTCGCGGAGGTATGGGTACTCCGATTCCAAAGGCTCCTTCACTTTGATAATCAGTTCAGCGGCCCAGACTTTGGCTGCGTCTTCCAACACCGTCGCCCCTGCCTTTTCGTACTGTCTGTCTTCGAATCCCGATCCGACACCGCAGCCGGATTGGACCCAGACTTGATGGCCGTTCTGGACCAGCAACTGCACACCTGCAGGCACTACCCCCACCCGGTTTTCGTTGTTTTTGATTTCTTTCGGCACTCCGATGATCATCCCGATCATTCCTTTCCGACAAGTCCATCCACCGCCAAAATGGCGTCGGCGACTTGCTCAGCCGTTATTTTTTTATTTAGATTTTTCATGGTGTTGCTCTGGGATACAGCAAGTTTTCCGACTTTAACGAGCTCTTCATGCGTGGCTCCGGTCAGATGCATCTCGGCCAGAGTCGTCGGCATGCCGATCGCCTCCAAAAACTGGCTGTATTTTTGGAAGTCTGCGTGAGGGCGCTCTTCAAGTACGAGTTGGACCAATAGGCAAAAGCCGACTATTTCCCCGTGCGTCAAGCGATGGACCTCGCCTTTGATGGCGGTGAAGCCATTATGGATGGCATGTGCGGCCGCCAAGCCGCCGTTTTCAAAGCCCAGTCCCGACAGCAGCGTATTCGCCTCGACAATCGCCTCGACAGCCGGCGTCACCAAGCCTTTTTGGACATCAGCGAACGCGCTGAGGCCGTCACGGAACAAGGTTTCTTCGCAGGCCTTCGCAATGGCGGTGCCGGCAATTGTTGGCAATCCTCCGGCCAACGCATTCTCCCCGGAGGCCTTTGTTGCCAACGCTTCCGCACAGGTCGCCAGGGCATCCGCCATCCCGCTTGCAAAAAAACGGATCGGTGCTTGGATGACGATTTGCGTATCAACAAGTACCAGATCAGGGTTCTTCGCATAGAAACGGTAATGGTCGAACAGCCCTTCCTGCGTATAGAGCACCGATATCGCACTGGTCGGTGCATCCGTGGATACGGTGGTGGGGACAATCACGACCGGCAATTCGCATGCAGCTGCAATGCCTTTCGCAACATCGATGATTTTGCCGCCTCCGAGGCCGATGATGACGTCCGCCGTCGCATCGGCGACCTCGTCAGCCAAACGGACCATTGCTTCCAGCGAGGCTTCGCCAGTGAATGCTTCATAATCATAGGGAAAACCCTCCAGAGCCCGTTCCACTTTTTCCTGGAGCAAGCCCCAAACGAAATCATCCGTAAGCAGGAATGCCTTTTTTCCGTAGACAGCCGCTTCCTTCCCCAATGCGTCTATAGCACCTACTCCTTGAATATACCGGCTAGGCGACCGAAAAACATGATAAGCCATATGTGCGCCCCTTTTCCATTTGTGATTTATTTATTATGCCTTTATTTTACCACAGCTATTCTTATATTTTCCTGTTCCACAAAAAATCCTTCGGAGCTCTTATGCTTCCGAAGGATTCTGATTTTATGCGTATTCTGTTTGCAAGCCTAACTTGTATGTCTGCTTTTAAGAAACGGCTGTTTCCATTTCCGGTTCTTTGCCGGCTTCCGATGGACTGATCGTCTTATCTGCTGAAATTTCAGCTGCCATTGTCTCATTGATCACACCCAATTTACTGCCGATATTTTTGTTTCCGACGAACGATTCGATCAACGCCGTCACATCCAAGCCGGTCGTTTCTTTGAGACCTTCCTGAGTGGCAGCCAGGACTTGGCTGGCATAATTGGCTACTTTGGCAGCGCCTTGGCTGCCGTTGCCGCCATCTATCACCGTGATTCTGTCGATATTGGAAATAGGCTCAGCGGCAGCGCGCACGATATCCGGATATTTTTCGATCAGCATCGTCAAGATGGCCGCTTCCCCGTATTGTTTCAATGCGTTCGCTAAAGCTTCCTTCGCTTTCGCTTCGGCTTCCCCGATCGCAAGGATGCTGGCGGATTCCGCCAAACCGTTCAGCTCTTTCTCCTTCGCCCGCGCTTCGGATTCCCAGATCGCTTTTTGTTTGTCGGCAGCCGCCTTTGTTTCGATGGCATACCGCTCTGCATCTGCTTTCTTCCGCACTTCTGCATCATATTGTTTTTCTCTCCGGACGATTTCTTTTTCTTCCAGTTCGATTTGTTTCACACGTTCCGTGATTTCAACGTTCATTTCTTTTTCTTTCAATAAGATATCAAGCTGCGCTTTTTCCAAAGCATAGGCATTATCCGCTTTCGCTTTGGCGACGTCTTGTTCTTGGCGGAATGCAGCCAACTTCAATTCTTTTTGTTTATTCGATTCCGCGATTTGGGTCTCTCTCAAAATTTCGGCTTGTTGCGATTCTTGTTCCGCTTGGGCACGCTTGATGCGCGTTTCCTTATCGGCTTCTGCCTGAGCGATATACGCATCCCGTTTGACTTGGGCGATACGCGGTTGCCCAAGGGCATCCAGATAACCATTTTCATCCGTCACTTCCTTCACAGTGAAAGAAACGATGACCAAGCCCATCTTCGCAAGGTCCACACTGGCGACTGCTTGCACTTCTTGTGAGAACTTATCACGGTTCTTATAGATTTCCTCGACTGTCATGGAACCCAGAATGGACCGCAAATGGCCCTCCAAAACCTCACGGGCTTCATTCTCCAGATCTTCTGTCGGCTTGCTCAAATATTGCTCTGCCGCGGTGGCAATCTCTTCCACTGTGGAACCGACCTTGATGATGACTGTTCCATCCGCAGAGACGGGAACCCCTTCCTCCGTATAGACAGCCGGCGTGCTGACTTCCAACTTGCTCGACAAGAGCGATAGCTCCTTGGCTGTCTGAAATACCGGGATGACAAAAGTACCGCCGCCGCGGACAACTTTCATCGTGTTGCCTGTCGCTTTATCTATATAAGTATTTTTTCTGCCAAGAAAACTCCCGCTGACGATCAGTGCCTTATCCGGCGAAGCCGTCTTGTATCGTCCGATGAAAATTATCAAGGCCACCACCAGTAAAATCACTAAGATACCGATACCCATAAACTGATCCAAAAAATTCGTCATTTATTTCCCACCTTTATATTTTTTTTGATTCCATGTAGTAGGCTCATCCACCAAATCGTGGACAGCATTTTTGTACGGTGTTACATATGCGATATTATCCCGAACTTCAATGATCAACACCGTTTCCCCGTTGGCGATGTTCAACACATCCTCCGTAGCGGAACAGGCATAGATAAGCGCCATTCTGTTCATTTTACCGAATCCGGTCGATACGATGATTTCCCCGATCGTTTTCTGCCCGATTGGCACAGTCACCGTCGCTTCTTTGCCTTCCAAATCTTTTGAACTCGTGATGGTGCTGTTTTCTGCCCGTTTCAATAAGGGCAGTACAAAGAAAATTTTGAAGGCGATGATGATGGCTGAAACAACCAGAAAAGCCGATGCGAACAAGCCAAATGACCAGCCATCCGATTTTTGCAGCGCATTGACGAGCAGGCTCGTCATCAAAATACCCAGGAAAAAGTCAGTGATGTCGTAGAAGCCCACGGACAAAATATCATTGAGCGGGAATGTCAGGACAGTGCCGGCCACACCAATGATGAACAGCAATTCCAACGGCTCAATCGTTTGAAAAAGTGTAATCATATTTCATCACCCTCCTTTCAGCCAAAATTTTGTAATAAAAATGAGCCGCATACATGTTCATTATCGAACAAACGTAGCCTGAAGTAAAGCCAGAACCCTTTTGGCCTTTTCGGGCTCAGCCAGAACCGGAAACCACCAAAAGAGGTGTGGCGGGGTATTTTTCTTTTGATTTGGCTGAATTAACCCGCCAACGGTCGTTTGGCCGTTTATTTTGCGTTATATCCGCTGAGATAAGCGGCCAACTGGTTTTTGGCGGGGTATTCCACTCATCTTTCAGCACTAAAAGCCCGCCAAAACGGTTTTGGCGGGCTTTCAGGATTCTTGCAGCCTGATAATCTTCCAGCTAATGATTCAATCAGAGACTATTCCTCCGTTATCACTTTCAGATATTGGTCTCCCCAGTCGCAAATGGATTGGACGACAGGCGCCAATTCCTTGCCGATTTCGGTCAGGTGATACTCGACTTTCGGAGGAACAACTGGATAAACCGTCCTTGCGATGATCAGGTCGCGCTCCAGCTCCCGCAACTGGCGGATCAACATCCGTTGGTTGATGTCAGGAAGGATCTTGTTGAACTCGCTCAGCCGCAGCGTACCGTTGTGGAGCAAGGACCAGATGATTGCAATTTTCCATCTTCCACCCACAACAGATAGGGCTAAATCTTTTGTATTGTAAAATTCTTTCTCTTGGTATTGGATCATCGGGCAGCCTCTTTTCATTAAATTAATCATAGTGACAATTATGTCAGTATTCACACAACAGTCATTATATAGTATTCTGTAACAGAACGAAATACCATTTTTAAGAAAGAAGGAAATAAAATTATGAAAAGTAGAGCAGCTGTCGCTTTTGGACCAGGCAAACCGTTGGAGATTGTGGAAATAGATGTGGCAGAGCCAAAAGCCAAAGAAGTATTGGTGAAAATCCTTTACACTTCCGTCTGCCATACCGATGCCTTCACTTTGTCCGGAGACGATCCGGAAGGTGTTTTCCCTGCCGTACTGGGGCATGAAGGTGCCGGCGTGGTCGTTGCCGTAGGCGATGAAGTCACTTCCGTCAAACCCGGAGACCACGTCATTCCTCTTTACACGCCGGAATGCGGGGAATGCGAATTCTGTCTGTCCGGGAAGACAAATCTGTGTTCAGCCGTGCGCGAAACCCAAGGAAAAGGCTTGATGCCGGATGGCACGACCCGTTTCTCTTATAAGGGCGAGCCGATCTATCACTATATGGGGACAAGCACGTTCAGTGAATACACGGTCGTCAACGAAATCAACTTAGTGAAAATCGACAAGGCAGCACCGCTCGATAAAGTCGCTTTGTTCGGTTGCGGGGTAACGACCGGACTCGGTGCCGTCGAAAACACCGCTAAAGTGGAAGAAGGTGCTGTGACGGCAGTATTCGGTTTGGGCGCAATCGGTTTGGCCGTGATTCAAGGCTTGAAAAAAGCCAAAGCCAAACGCATCATCGCTGTCGATATGAACCCCGCCAAATGGGAATTGGCCCAAAAAATGGGTGCCACTGACTTCGTCAACCCAAGCGATCACGAGCGTCCGATCCAGGAAGTTTTGATTGAAATGACCAACGGCGGCGTGGATTACAGTTTTGAATGCATTGGAAATGTCGAAGTCATGAAAGCCGCTTTGGAGGCTTGCCACAAAGGTTGGGGTGAAAGCATCATCATCGGTGTCGCGGGAGCAGGCAAAGAAATCCATACACGCCCGTTCCAATTGGTGACAGGCCGCGTTTGGAGAGGTTCCGCGTTCGGCGGTGTCAAAGGCCGTACGGAATTACCCGGAATGGTGGATGATTTCATGAACGGCGAAATCGATTTGGACAGCTTCATCACCCATCATCTGAATTTCACCGACATCAACGAAGCCTTCGATCTGTTGCACAAAGGGGAGTCCATCCGCACGATCTTGACCTATGGAGAATAATGATATGACAACAACCTTGATCGAAACGCATAAAGTATTTGAGGGTGAACAAAGAAAATACCGTCACTATTCTGAAACACTGAATTGCGACATGGTTTTCAGCCTTTTCCTGCCGAAACAAACGGACAACAAGCCAATAGCTTTGGTTTGGTGGCTTTCGGGACTGACTTGCACGGACGATAACTTCAGCCAAAAAGGCGCATTCCAAAAATACGCAAACCAACACCAACTGGCCATTGCCATGCCTGACACTTCCCCGCGCGGAACGGATGTGGCGGATGATGAAAGCTGGGATCTGGGCCAAGGCGCCGGTTTCTATCTGAACGCGACCCAGGACCCGTGGGAAAAAAATTATCGGATGTATGACTATTTGACGGAAGAACTGCCTCAGCTTGTCTACAGTCTGATTCTGAATTTTTCAGGAAAAGAGAGTATCATGGGTCATTCGATGGGCGGACACGGCGCATTGGTGATCGGATTGAAAAATCCGGAACGCTACTGCTCCATTTCCGCTTTCGCACCTATCCTGAATCCGTCACAGGTTCCTTGGGGCCAAAAAGCCTTCACCGCCTACTTGGGATCCGATGAAAAAGATTGGACAGCTTGGGATACGACCAGCTTGATCGCGCAAAGCCCTACAGTTCCTCCCATCCATATTTCACAAGGCACTGCTGACAATTTTTATGATGTCCAGCTCAATGAGGAAGCCTTCCTGCAAGCCGCTGCCGGCAAAAAAGTGAGCTACCAAAAACTCGACGGCTACGATCACAGTTACTTTACGATTGCTTCCTTTATAGAAGAACATCTGCAATTCCATACAGACTATTTGGGGTAGAAAAAAACGGATTCCGCTGCGGAATCCGTTTTTTTGGCATCATATCCGTTTATAGTTATCCAATTTCCACGCTGTATTCGGCAACCGCAACATGCCCGGTATTCCCGGCAACCTCGGCAGTTCCAACCAACGCAGCATTCTTTTCGGCGATCGCCATGATGACATCGACGGATTTCTCCAGCGTCTCCAGCGTCACGAATTCGTATTTCCCGTGGCCATTTTCTGTGCCGGAGAACAGGTTCGGGGTCGGCAAGCCTTTGTGCGAGATGATGCAGCCGTCCGTACCGCCACGCATCGGTTTGAAGACCGGCGTGATGCCGCAGGATTCATAAGCCTGCACAGCCAGGTCAACGACGACCGGATGCTGCTCGATGATGTCGCGCATATTGTAGTATTGGTCGAACAACGTCAAGGAAATACGCGGATCGGCAAATTGGGAGTTGAAAGTTGCCACCTGTTCGGTGAAGAGTCGCTTGCGGGCAGCAAAGCCGTCCCGGTCATGATCGCGGATGTAGTAAGTCTGTTTGACTTCGTCGACGGTCCCGCTCTGGCAAGTCAGGAAGTAGTATCCTTCGTAGCCACTGGTGCGTTCCGGAGTTTCGTGCTGAGGCAAAGCTGTCGCAAATTGGCTGGCGACCAGCAAAGCGTTGACCATCGTATCCTTTGCGGAACCGGGATGGACGCTCGTACCGCGGATGGTGAGTTCCGCTTGGGCTGCATTGAAATTGTCGTAAGTCAGATTTCCAATCGGCCCGCCATCGATCGTGTAGGCGAAGTCGGCCGCGAAACGGTCCACATCGAACAGTTTCGCCCCGCGAGCCCCAAGTTCTTCATCGGGTCCGAAAGCAAGACGGATCTTCCCGTGCTTCCGTTCCGGATGCGCGATGAATTGCTCGCAGGCGGTCACGATCGAGGCAATGCCGGCTTTGTCGTCGGCGCCCAACAGGGTCGTGCCGTCCGTAGTGATGACCGTCTCCCCGATATAGTTCCGCAAGCGCGGGAATTCCTTCGGCGAGAGGATAATTTTTTCAGCCTCGTTCAAGACGATATCGCCGCCATCATAAGCACAATGGACCTGTGGATGGATATTGACTGAGTTGAAATCGGCCGTGTCCAGATGCGCAATGAAACCGATGACCGGCACTGCTTCTGCCGTATTGCTTGGCAGGGTCGCGGTCAGAAAGCCGTTCGTTTCATTATATTCGACCTCCTCCAGACCGATTCTGATCAGTTCCTTTGCCAACTCCAAGGCAAATGTCACCTGGTTATGCGTTGACGGCACCGTGTAGCTGCTGTCATCCGAACGCGTGTCGACCTTTGCGTATGCGATGAATCTTTCCAATAAATTTTCGTACATATACCTCATCCGCCTTTCTTTGACGCTTTTCATATCAATATAAGGAAATATCCGACTAACGGTCGCCTTCTGAAGGCACGCCCGTTAAGCGGATATTTTCTCAAGTGCTTGTTTTCAGTCTATTGTCCGTTTACTCTTCCACGTAAGCCGTTCGGAAATACATCGCTGCGCCCACTGGTTGGATCTGCACATCCTTCAAGGACGGATCGACCAAGTTGGCGTTGGCGCCTTGATAGATCGGCGCATTCACGGCGTTCTCGGCAATCAAGGTTTCTTCCGCCGCCAACAGTGTTTCCCAACGTTGTTCCGGATCGTTCGCATACGTGCTTCTGGTGTCGTCCAACAAGGCATCGTAACCTTCATCCGCAAAGCGCGAACTGTTCAGGCCGCTTGTGGATTCATACATCTCCAGAAAGGCAATCGGATCGGCGTAACTCGGGGTATACGTTCCGTAGGCGATGTCGTAATCACCGTTCGTGGTCGATTCCATCCGGCTCTTCAGCGGCACATTGCGGATTGTGATCGTCAAACCGGGCAAGTTCTGTTGCCATTGTGATTGCAGAAATTCGGCAGTCGTCTTGGAAGTTTCGGTATCGGAAGTCAGCAATTCGATCGACAATGTTTCGATGCCCAATTCTTCCTTAGCGGTTTCCCACTCGGCCTGTGCCGTTTCCAGATCGTAGACTGCCAAATCGCCGCTCTCTTCGCGGAAATCTTCATCGGTTTCCGGATTGAAGGCGTAATTGGAAGGCACAAAACCATTCGAAGGCACGGAACCGTCATTCAAAACGGTATCCACATACGCTTCCTTGTCGAACGAAGTAGAAAGAGCTTTCCGCAGATGGACATTGGCTGTGCTCGTGCGGCCTTGGTTAAACCAGACATAGCCGGACAGAGCTTTCGGTTCCGTCACCAAAGCGTCGGATCCTGCATATTGTTCAATGTAAGGATTGCTGATCTGCGTCAACTGGACTTCACCGGATTCGAACAAGTTGATGTTCGTGGCGATTTCTTTGCTGACTTCCCAGTTGATCTGATCCAATTTGACGTTTTCCGCGTCCCAATAAGCTTCGTTTGGAACCATCGACCAGTTCAGATCCGTGCCATCCCAACCTTCCACCACAAAAGGTCCGTTGTACACAGTGTTTTCACTGTTCGTTCCGTAGGCGCTGCCCAACTCGCTCGCCACTTGGTGGTTCTGCGGCAAATAAGAGGACGTCCCCAACAAATCCTTGAAATAAGCGGTCGGATTGCCCAAAGTGAACTTCACGGTCTTTTCGTCGATCGCTTCCACGCCCAAGTCCGCTTTGTCCAACTCTCCATTGTTGATCGCTTCGGCATTTTTCAACGGGTACAGTTTATTGATATTCGGAGAAGCCGTAGCCGGATCCACAATTTTTTGATAGGTATAAACAAAATCTTCCGCGGTCACTGGATCACCGTTCGACCAGTTCGCATCTTCCCTAATCTTGAAAGTATATTCCAGTCCGTCTTCACTGACGACAGGCTCTTCGGCGGCGATACCCAATTCAAACGCGCCTTCGTCACCGACGCGATAAAGACCTTCATTTGCGTTCTCGAGCACCACCAAGCTGGAGTTATCTGCTGAGATGGCGTTGTCCAAGGAAGCCAACTCCCCCGTATTCGTGATAGTGATGACTTGCTCCGCGGCAGGTGTGGCTGATGAAGCGGCTGCCCCTTCGCTGCTTTCCGTATTTGCGGCATCCCCGGTCGAACAGCCCGCCAACACCAAACTTATCGCTAGCGTTGTCGTGATGACCCATTTATCTTTTAACATACTGTTCCTCCTGACGATTCTCATTATTTTTATCCCTATGTTGGAATTCATTTCTTTGATATGTATGTACAAGTAGCTTACCATCACAGGATGATTTAGGATAATTCTGATTTCCGAACAACTGTGATAGGCAACGCCGATACTTCCAATAACCACAAAAAGCTCGCCCCCGTTGCGAACGGTAGGACGAGCTAAATAAGGGAGCTGCCAGCTAGATCAAGCGCGGGCCAAAATCCGCTGCAGGAACCCTCTGGTGCGGGCTTCTTTCGGATTGCCGAAAATAGCTTCAGGGGCGCCTTCCTCCACAATGACCCCCTGATCCATGAAGATGACGCGGTTGGCCACTTCCTTGGCGAAGGTCATTTCATGCGTGACAATGACCATAGTGGTGCCTTCCTCCGCCAGTTTGCGGATCACTTGCAGCACTTCGCCCACAAGTTCCGGATCCAAAGCCGAAGTGGGCTCGTCGAACAGGATGACGTCCGGGTTGACCGCGAGGGCGCGGGCGATGCCCACCCGTTGCTGTTGGCCTCCGGATAGTTGCGAAGGATAGTAGGCCAAGCGGTCGCTCAGCCCGACCTTTTCCAAGGCGCGGATAGCCGCTTCGATGGCTTCCTTTTTGGGAACTTTGCGTCCGACGATCAGGCCTTCAGTGACGTTATCCAATACCGTCTTGTTGTCGAACAGGCCGTAATTCTGGAAAACGAATGCAGATTTTTTCCGCACCGCATTGATGTCCTTCTTGCTTGCTTTCGAAAATTCGGTCTGAATCTCATCGAAATGCAGCGAACCCTCGTCGGCGCGCTCCAGGAAGTTGATGCAGCGCAGCAAGGTCGTCTTACCCGAACCGCTTGGACCCAGGATCACGACGATATCGCCCTTTTCAACGGCGATGTCCACACCTTTCAAGACTTCCAGTTCACCGAATTTCTTATGAATATTCCTCAATTCCAGCATGGTATCGCTCCTTTCGCGCATCTACAAAATACTCCGGTTGGTTTTCTGATTTTACGGCAATGTTACGCCCGCGTTTGTAGCGGGACAAGCGCTGCTCCAACAATTGGAAAAACACCTGAACGAGTGAACAGAGCACAATGTACACAATGAAAATCACAAGGTACGACTCCAGATAATTGTAGCCGAATGCCGCTTCCGTCTTGGCGATGGCCGTGATATCCTGGACCGACATCAGAAAGGCCAGCGAGGTCGATTTCAGCAGATTGACGGTGCTGTTGCACAAGTTCGGCGTTGCCGCCACCAATGCTTGTGGAATCACGATGCGACGGTAGGCCTGGATCGGCAGCAGGCCGATCGAAAGGGCCGCCTCCAGCTGACGTTTGTCGACCGTTTCGAGGGCCGAACGGAAGACTTCGGACAGGATTGCGATCGTATTCAGCGTAAAGACGATATAGGCGTAGTAGATCGGATTGATGCCGAAAACGTCGAAATCGATTCCCCTGCTTTTCACGAACACATTCAACAGGCTCGGGAAGATGCTGTACATCACCAGAATCTGAACGATCAAAGGGGTTCCTCTGATGAAGGACACATAAACTTGGGAAACACGGGCCAGTACTTTGAGATTGCGCTGTCTTGCCACTGCGATCAGGAAAGCGAACGGCAACGCGAGCAGCAAGGGGATAAAGGTCAAGCGCAGTGTTGTCGGGATGCCCTTCAACACAAGGATCAGAATTTCCTGCACATAGGCTAAATCAATGGTCATGCGTCTTGCTCCTTTCTCTTAGGCCGCGCGCAGCGGTTGTTTTCCTGCTGATAGTTTGTCTTCCGCCAACTTGAACGCTTTTTCGATCGCCAGCGTCAATAGCCAATAGATGCCCGCCAAGGCGATGTAGGTCTCGATCGAATACCCGCCGAGATTGCGCGCGATGATCAGCTGGCCTTTGCCCATAATGTCGACGATGCCGATGGTGTAGGCCAAAGCTCCCTCCTTCATCAACAGGATGAACGAATTTCCGAGGTTCGGCAACGCACTCACGAGCGCTTGGGGCAAAACGATTCTTCTGAACGCTTGCGCTTCCGTAAGGCCGATGCTGAGGGCAGCCTCACGTTGCACTTTAGCGACCGCCAAGTAAGCCGAACGCATGATTTCCGAGCAAGGTGCGGAGAACAGGAGCGACAGGGCGATGACGACAAAGTAGAGGCGGTTCCAGCTATTGATGTCGATGCCGAAGACACCCAACAGCACCTCCGGCAAGCCGTAAAAGACCAAGAACATCATGACGATCGAAGGCGTGCAGCGGATGATCCAGATATAGCTATGGACGATTGCCCGCAGCCATTTTGGACCGCGGAGTCTTGCCCAGGTCGCCAAAAATCCCAGGATGCCTCCGATCACGATCGTTCCGATCAAAAATTGCAACGTCACGCCGAGACCGGACAGAATGTCCGGCACTGCCTTCCAAATATAAGTGATGTCGAATGGACGATTCATCTTTTTGCCTCCCTTTGTAGCTTCAGCTGTTGTGTTCCGTTCTCCGGCAGCAGCGCGAATCTTATTCCTTCACGTATTGGAATGTGTTTTCGCCAAGAAATTCGATCATCAAATCATCGATTGTTCCGTCTTCTTGCAATTGCAGGAAGGCTTCGTCGTATGCGTCGGCCAACGCTTGTTGGTCCTTGTTGAACAACGGCCATGTCGGCAGCGCTTCATAGACGAAGTAGGAAAAATCATCCTTGTATTGGCTGTACGGTGCGCCTTCTGCCAACACGTTCACTTCATAAGCGGTCTTGACGGCGAAGTAGCCGTCATAGCGGCCTTCCAACAACCAGGTGTAGGCATCCGCGATTTCGAATACGTCTGCCGCAGTCAACTCGATCGGCGTATCCGGGTGCTCTTCATTGAATGCTTGGATCACATTGTACTGGGCGTTGTTCGGCGAAATCGGCACTAGGCTCTTGCCGGCAGCCGCGAATGTTTCCAAGTCCGTGATTTCAGCCGCATCTTCCGAACGGATCAGCACGCCGATACTGCTGGCGCCGATGTAATGTTCAGGGAAAATGAATTTCTGTGCGCGTTCCTCGGTGTACCAAGCGCCTTTCGTTCCGACAGCATACTTGCCGGATTCGATCCCGATCAGCAGATCCTCGTCGGAAGTCGGCACATATTCGAATTCATACTGCGGCAATAACTCGTCGATGGCCTTCAGCACGCTGACTTCATAGCCGGTCGATTCGCCGTTCTCATCGACATAATTCATCGGTGCGGAACTTTGTGTATGCGCGACTTTCACCGTAGTCACTTCCACCGCCTCGGCTGCAGAACCGCTCGTTGCTTCGCTTGAAGTTTCCGCTCCGATCTGGCCGCATCCAGCCAAAAATGCCGCCCCCAATAAACTTACTGTCGTCACTAATCTTTTTCGCTTCATATATTTACTCCTCCTGTATGTTTCTGATTCGTTTAATGGTTCGCTGTTTTTAGGATGGTAGCCTGCACTTTTTGGGCAGCCGCATGGATGCGTTGGTAAAAATCCGGGTTGGCTTCCAATGAAATTGCGCAGCCGGGTGCAAATACGATGCCCGTGTCGCCGGTTTCAGTCAGGACATCCGCCAAGCGATCGACCAGCAAGTCCTCGATTTCCTGCGCCTGATTTGAGAATGTCAGATCGGTTTTTGGCGAGATACCGCCAACCAGCAGTTTATCCGTCAGGGCACGTAGTTTGCGGAAACTTAACCGGGTCGGATCCTCCGCGTGATCGCTGCCGTCTTCCCAGTTGATGGCTTGGACATCGTAATCGATAAAACGCTCCACAGCCAAATCGACATGTCCATGCGCATGCAGGATATTGAACCAGGTACGGTCCTTGATATAAGCCAACAGGTCATCCGTATAAGGTTTGGCGAAAGCGGCATAATCGGCTTCGGATATGTCGCCGCGCTGACTGTACTGTTCGGCGATGAAGAAGCCGTCCACGCCGGCAGCGATCAATTCGTCCACGAACACCTTGTTGGAGGCATGCAGCACATCGAGCGCCGCCTTCAATTCCTCACGGTGATGCTCCAGAAATTCTGCAATCGGGCTTTCTTCCGGTCCGTCGACGATATGCGCGATCGAATCGTTACCCGGCGCAAATTGCTTCACCCATGACAAAGGCGAGAAGACGGTACCGACGACCACTTTTTCGCTTTTGTAGTGCTCCACGATTTTCTTGGCAAAAGCGGCTTCGCGCTGGATCACCGGATTGTCCGCCTTGAGAGGCACCAAACGGGTCAAATCTTCCGCGCTCCGGATCGGATAGTCCAGTATTTTGCCTGCCCATTCTTTCGCATCCGTCGAGAAGGTGATTGGCGTTCCGTAGGCTTCAGCGAAGAATTGGCCTTGCGACATCAGCTTGATCAGGTCCCAATCATTCTCATCCGTGAAGGCGATCGTCGCTTCGGCGAACGCCTCAACATCCCGATCCACCAACGGCATGTGACGCCAACCGGAAATGGCCGGTCTGTCCAAAGGTTGCTTCTTGAGTGCCGCTTCTATTCTTTTTCTTCCATTAAATGTTTCTGTCATGTTATGCATCCTCCTGTTCGATGGGTATCCATGTCTGTATTGCTTGCGAGCGGTAAGCGGCGGCCAGAATACGCAATGCCGTTATCCCCTGTTCCGCTGTCACGAAGGGAACTGTATCCTGTTCGATGCTTTCGACAAACTTGTCGACGATCGGTGTCAATGGTTCTGTATAGAAACCGTCCTGCGAGGGATCATCCAGGTAGGTCTTTTCCCCGTTCTTCCGGTAAAGTGCCACCGGATGCCCGTCCGCATAAGTTACGGCCGTGGCCTTTTCGCCGTAGATGACGGTCTGCCTTTCGTTCGAATAATCAAACCAGTGGGTCAGCAAGGTTCCTTGGATGCCCGAGCGATGTTGGAGTTGCAACACTGCATAATCCTCATAAGGAACCGGGCTTCCGTCCGCCAACTGCTTGCCTTGTGTCGCGGTCTGGGCCAACACTGCAGTGACGGGATCTTCGCTGAATAAGTAGTTCAACAAATCGATACGGTGGACGCCCACCTGCGCCAGAGCGCCGTTCGTATGGCCGATCCGATCGTAGAAATCGGGGACCGCCGTACCCCAACCGTCATTTTCCTGACCTTGGTTGGCCAATGTCGTCCGGTAAGCATGAATCTTTCCGAGTGTCCCTTCCGTCAGCAACTTTTTCAGCAGCTGATGTGCGGGATAAAGTCGTTGGTTATGGATGATCATCAGCTTTTTCCCCGTTTTTTCGGCTGTCTGCTGCATGCGTTCGGCCTCGGCCACCGAATCCGCCATCGGCTTTTCACACAGCACATGCTTACCGGCTTCCAGTGCAGCGATGGTGATGGGGCTGTGCGATTGTTCGTTCGTTGCGACGATAACGGCATCGACCGTTCCGTCTTCCCAGATTTCCTCAAGAGTCCGATAGACTTTTCCGCCGTACTTCTTTTGGAAAGCTTCTGCTTTTGCGATCGTACGGTTATAGAATCCAACCAGATCGACTTTTTCGTTTTTATCGCTTAGAGGGGCGTGCCGCTGTTTCGAAACATCCCCGCAACCGATGATGACGATCCCGACCATGGGACCCCTCCTTCCTGAACTCCGGCTTACCGGAATGGCTATCGTTTTTTAGTATGTGTCTGATTCTAACACGGTGCTTATTTTAAAAATAATACCGATTGTCTATCAGGGTTGACCGACTTTGGCGAACACCGCTCCTGCCGTCCTGTTTTATTTTTGCAGCGACCTCGTTTGTTTGTTGTTTTTGCCTGAGACGCCTGCCGCTGTTTGCCTTACCAATTCCAAACGATCCAGTCCGATCTGCGGATCGACAGTGCAATCCGCTCCGATGATGACGCCTGTATCGCCGATTTCGTGGATGATGTCGACCGTGAATCGGGCGATGTCCGCCTTGTTCCCCGAGTCCAACAAGGTGCCGGTGTTATTGTCGAAGCCGCCGATCACCGCTTTGTTGCCGAAGAAATCTTTGCCTTCCTTCAGACTGATTTTTTCGGTGTGTACCGCCCAGTTGTAGGCTTTTGCTTCATAATCCCGGTAGTACGACAAGTCGTTTTGATGATGCTCATAGCCGCAGATATGTAGGATATTGTAGTCGCTGACTTTGTTCGCCTCCGCCAATACCGCCAACTCACTCGGCGCGATGTAATTTTGATAGGCTTCTTTGGTGGCAGTGCTGCTTTGGACGTTCTGCACGCTCAGATAGATGCCGTCCGTGCCCGCCTCTTCAATGACTCTCTGGGTCAAGACTGCGATGTCTTTTGCGATTTCGTTCGCCGCATAAGCGAGGGCTTCCGGTTCGGTTTCGAAGAAGCGGGTAAATTTTTCGGGATCCTTGTCCCACGCTTCGAAGGCAATCCGGATATAGTTCGCCGGCGAAAAGATATTATAGAAAGTTGCGACTTCGCCGTTGAAGGATTCCTTGATCCGTTTCACCGTCTTGACCTGCTCCGTGATCCAAGGGTGATTCGGCCCAACTGCTTGGACGTTGTAGAGGTCATCCGCTATTTCAATCCTTTTTTCCAACAGACTCGGATGCCCGAAAAAGCCATCGCTCATGATCTTTACGAAATCGGGTTTGAAGGCGTCATAGAATTCCTTGTGCCCCGCGATCACTCGATCCAAAATCGCTCTGTCCTCCAAACCACGGAATTGAGCATCACCGAAAACAAAGTGAAACCAAAAGCCAACCGGCACACGCTCCGTTTCCTTGTTGTCGAAAGTGTCAAAAATCAATTGTTTTCTATTCGTCTCTGTCATATGTTTTCCTCCTAAAATGTAAAATAAAAAGCCGCCCTTCCTGGATTGTTCCAGAAAGGACGACTGTTAGATCGTGGTTCCACCTTTTTTCGCGAAAAGCTTGCGCTTTCCGCCTCAACCGGTACAGAGCCTTTTGCTGCGCTCGATACCGTTGCCTGTCTAACGGGGGCGTCCGGATACGTCTGCAGGAAAACCCCTGTCAACGCATCAACTCCGAGGCCATTTTTCCTGTGCTGCCGTCCACTCTTTTCCACCGACCAAGAGCTCTCTGAAGGACTATCCAACCAGTACTTTCCTCTTCTTTGCTTTTTTCTGTATGGCTTTTATTTGATAGACAAAGTCTACCACCGCAGCCACGGCCTGAAAAGCACACGATTCCGAACAGGATTGACAGGGAAAAGCGAACAGCGGGTTGGTTATGCATGGGGTAAAACATGGATAACGGCCAAGTATCCATGTTTAAGCGCACAAAAAGGAGCCGCCTCGCAATGAGACGACCCCTTTTCTTACCTATTACTTTGCCGAAGCAGCCTGAAAATCGAATTCTCCGGTCAAACCAAAGTCGATATACAGAACTTGACCGCTCAGGTAACTGAACAGGTCACTGCCGATAAACACCAACGGATAGCCCATTTCTTCCGGCAATCCCGGACGGCCGTTCCAGCTCTTCAGGTATAGATCGTGCAGAACTTGTGCGCCACCGGCTTCGGTGCCATCACTGCTGGCAGCCAAGTTGAACTCTTTGATTAAAGCCGTAGAAGTGAAGCTTGGCCCGATTGCGTTGATCCGGATTTTATGTCCGATGAATTCCGGCGCACGCGTTTTTGATTTGACATAGGCAGTGACGCATTGCTTAGAAAACTGATAAGGATCGGGAGTCTGTTCCTCTGTAAACAGATCCACGTGTTCATCCACCCATTTCTCAGTTGCTTCGAATGTTGGGCAAGCCAATACCTCGCCAACATTCTGCATGTTTTGCTCCCAACCATAGCCGCCCGTGGACGAAATGAAAGTCACTGAGCCGCCATCTGTGATTCTCGGCAACAGCTCCTCAACCATGTAGCGTTGGCCAACAAAGTTGACCATTTGGATGAATTTTTCTTTGCCTTTGCCGATACCCACACCATGACACATGAACAGCGCATCGATTTTCTCGGGCAATTGTGCCACAACTTCATCGATTGTCGCTTTTTGGCTTAAATCAGCAGAAATGAATTGAAATACGGGCAAGTCAGTCTCATTGCGATCGACTGCGTAGACTTTTGCGCCCAGGCTCAATAATAGTTCTGTGGCAGATTTTGCCATACCGGAAGCCGCTCCAGTGATCACGACTGTCTTACCTTGATAGCCTAATAATTCTTCGATGTTTTTCATAACTAGTTCCTCGCTCCTTTATGTTAACGTCTAAAGCCACCGATAGGCGCCATGTATTTAGCCCCAAAACCGTCCAAAGCTTCAATTACAGCTGTATTGGGTGAACCATAAACGACAAAACTGGTTGCATCGCCAAAGGCCATCAAACGTGCAGCATATTTTTCTTTGAATGTTGCAAGATGCGCTAAAGTAGCTTCATCACTTTCGTAGCATTCATAAATATGGCAAATTTCTCCATCTTCCGAAACAGTCCATTCATAAGCCAATGTGCCTGGCTCATTTTCCTTTGTTGTGTTCACCATTTCATTCATCAGTTCTTTCAAACCGGACAACTCTTTAGTATTTAATGTTAACTCAAAAATCCACGCAATATGTTCAAACATGTTTACATCCCCAATCAAATTTAATTAATCCCATCTTATATGACAGCATTCCGGCTGACTAGTACGCACCTTTTTGTAACCTACTGATGAAAAAGTGCCTACTTACAGATTGATAGCTGAAATGTCTATAATGAATGCATGGGACGAATAGCCCATTCCACACCCAATAAATTTTCCAGGAGGAACTACAATGAACGTAACAATTTTCGGAAAAGGCAATATGGCAACAGCAATCGCAAAGAATTTTGAAGCTGCAGGAAATGCAGTGAATTATGTTGAACATGAAACGGATGCAACACTGGATGAAGTCGTTGTATTGGCAGTCCCTTATCCTGCGGTCGATGATGTGATCAGCCGTTATAAAGAGCAATTGGACGGAAAAATTGTCGTTGATATCACCAATCCATTAAACTTCGAAACGTGGGACGAATTGGTTGTGCCGGCAGATGGCTCTGCTGCTTCGGAAATCCAGAAGAAACTTCCAAACAGCAAAGTTGTCAAAGGCTTCAACACAAATTTCGCCGGAACATTGGCTTCAGGTAAAGTCAGTGGTGAAATCCCTACAGTCGTGTTGCTGGCTTCTGATTTTGCAGACGCGAAAGAGCAATTGATCACTGCGCTGAAAGACAGCCCGTTAACGGTCGTTGACGCCGGCAGCTTGAAACGCGCACGCGAACTGGAAGCATTCGGCTTCCTGCAGATGACACTGGCCGTCAAAGAAGAAATCACATGGGCCGGTGGGTTTGGAATCGTGAAATAGTTCATCAAGAACGACTAATTTGTTTTGACCATTAAAAAAGGAACGGAAAAACAGGACGTCCCCTGCTTTCCGTTCCTTTTCAGACGTTACACGTTCACGCCAACCTTTGTTTTTTGATCAACCAATTTTTTGGCCTGTGCAACAATGTTTTCCACGGTCAGACCGTATTGTTCCTTCAGATAATCCACTTTCCCGACTTGTCCGAAAGCTTCGCGGACGCCGACGCGATATTGCAAAGTCGGCTTCAGTTCAGCCAATGTTTCGGCTACCGCGCTGCCGATGCCGCCGATGACATTGTGGTTCTCGGCTGTCACGATTGCGCCCGTTTCAGCAGCTTTCAGTAAAGCCGCTTCATTCACCGGTTTGACCCGATATAGATCGATGACCGTGGCTGAGATGCCTTCTTCCGCTAACCGATCTGCAGCCTGCAAAGCATCGGATACCATGATCCCCGAAGCGATGATGCTGACATCGGAACCTTCCCGCAACAGCTTGAAGCCGTCTTCGAAAGTTTCTCCTTCCGGATAGATTTCGATCGCGTTTTTACGGATCATCCGCACATAGTTCAAGCCATCCGTATGGTACGTTTCTTCAAGGATAGCCTGCAAGCATTTGTCATCGCTGGCCTCATAGACATGCGCATCCGGGATGGCACGCAATAGGGACAACTCCTCGAAAGGCATATGCGTTCCACCATTGGCCTCCGCTGTGACGCCCGCATCGGAGCCGATGATGGTCACATTCGTTCCGGCATAGGCGACCGAGATGAAGATCTGGTCGAATACCCGTCTGCTCGCGAACGGTCCGAAAGTATGGATATAGGGTTTGAACCCGGCTACCGAAAGTCCTGCGGCGCAAGATACTTCCTGGGCCTCCATGATCCCTACGTTGATGTAGCGATCGCCCAACTCTTCCTTGATTTTATCCGTGGACATCGAGCTCGACAAGTCTGCTTCCAGCACAACGATGCTGTCGTCTTTTCTCGCTTTATCCAACAAGAATTTTCGGTATACTTCACGCAATTCGGTTTTCCCAATTTTCGCTTCAAAAGTCATCCTTATCTCACTCCTATCTCAATGCCGATTTTTTCAGTAGTCGCCTCAATGGCAGCCTTTGCCGCATCATCCAAGCGAAGGTGGTGGTTGCTGTACATGTCTTCGATGTACGGAACCCCTTGACCTTTTACCGTATCCAGTACGATGGCGATCGGCTTCCCTGTCAGGGACTTAGCCGTTTCGACTGCGGCATTGATTTCTTCAACTGAAGATCCGTCGGCTTTCCGTGTATGGAATCCGAAAGCAGCGAATTTCGCTTCGAAATCAAACGGATTGCAGATTTCAGTCGTATACCCATCGAGTTGTTTCTTGTTGTCGTCGATGAACAGGATGAAATGATCGAGCTGTCTATGGGCGGCAAATTGTATTGCTTCCCAGCATTGCCCTTCATTCAGTTCACCATCCCCGACTACACAGTAGGTATAGTTATTGCGCCCGGCAAGCTTGTTCCCATACGCAATCCCCGTAGCGGCGGAAATGCCTTGACCCAGCGATCCGGTTGTCATATCCACGCCTGGTGTTTTATTTTTGTCCGGATGCGACGGCAAATTCGTACCATTCTGGTTCAATGTGTAGAGCCAGTCTTCAGTGATGTAACCTTTCAAGAATAGGGTTGCGTACAACGCAGGTCCGGCATGCCCTTTCGAAAGGACGAAGAAATCGCGGTTCAGGTCATCCTTCGTTTCAGGACTTACTTGCAGTTGATAGCCATAGAGGACGGCGAGCGTCTCCACAATCGAGAGACTGCCGCCGTAATGCCCGTAACCCATATAGTTCAATTCTTTTAAGGTATAGTACCGAATCTGATCTGCTAAGTTTTTTATTGCTTGGTTATCCATGTATGCCACTTCCTCCTTATTCTGCGGTTACTGTTTTTTTGTTTTTATCAAGAGCAGTCAAAGCCAGCATGATTGCAATAACGATTGCGATACCGATCATGATTGCTGTCTTACCGCCCATATTAGCCAGGCTGCCAAGAATGATGCCTGATGAAGCAAAGTCGGCATCTGAGAATGTGGATCCAGCAAAACCTAATTCGCCCAATACCGGCATTAAGAATAGCGGCAAGAAGCTGATCAACATACCTTGCAGGAATGAACCGGCGATTGCACCTCTTAGTCCGCCTGAAGAATTCCCGATGACCCCGGCAGTCGCTCCAACAAAGAAATGTGGGACTACACCCGGAAGGATGATGACACCGCCAGTGAAGATCATGATGACCATGCTGACAAGTCCACCTACAAAACTTGAGAAGAAACCGATCAGTACAGCATTTGGCGCATACGGATAAACGATTGGGCAGTCCAATGCTGGTTTTGCATTCGGAACCAATTTATCGGAGATCCCTTTGAAGGCCGGAACGATTTCATTCAGGATCAGACGAACACCAGCAAGAATTACGAACACGCCGGCTGCGAATGAACCGGACTGCTGTAAAGCGAAGATCAGATAGTTCGTCCCGCCGCTTAAATTTTCTTGGATGTATGCAGAGCCTGTAAACAAGGCAACTATGGTGTAGAGAACAGTCATCGTAATCGCGATGCTGACGGTTGAATCACGAAGGAAACCAAGGCTCTTAGGGAATTTGATGTCTTCCGTAGACTTTTCTTTATTTCCGATTAATTTACCGACATATCCGCTCAATGCATAGCTGACGGCACTAAAGTGTCCCAAAGCTACCGAGTCATTGCCTGTCAATTCAACCATGAAGCGTTGAACCAATGCCGGCGATACGGACATGATGATCCCTAAAACCAATCCACCTAATAAAATAAGCGACAGAGAAGTGAAGCCGGCAACGGACATGATTACCGCAACCATGCACGCCATGTACAGCGTATGGTGACCGGTCAAGAAAATGTATTTGAATTTAGTGAAGCGTGCAATCAGGATGTTGAAGATCATCCCCGACAACATGATAAGGGCTGTACTTGTGCCGTATTGGTCTAATGCGACAGCTACGATTGCTTCATTATTCGGGATAACACCTTGCATGTTAAAGGCTACTTTGAACATTTCCCCAAAAGGCTCCAACGCACCGACGATCACGCCGGCTCCTGCAGTCACAACCAGGAACCCGACGAATGTCTTTACGCCGCCTTTGACAACATCTGTTGTTGATTTCTTTTGAAGCACGGAACCCAAAACAGCGATTAAAGCTACTAAAATGGCAGGGGTACTGGCAATGTCAATCAGGATATCTAATAGTCCATTCATAATCTCTACACCTCTTCGATTTTATTTTATGCGATCAAACCTTTGTCTTTGCATGCTTGCGTCACTTTTTCGCGCAGTTCATTCATGTCAATAATGCTTTTCAAGAAGCGCACATCGCCGAGATGTCCCGCAGAATTCTCCAGGTCTTGCCCAACGAACCACACATCCGCTTCACCTGGACTTGCAGAACTTAGGTCGTAATGCTGCACCGTTACTTTGTCGCTTACCCCCAGTTCCCTTAAGATCGATTGAATGTTCATTTCCACCATAAAACTCGAACCCAAACCTGAACCACACGCTGCTCCAAATCTAACCATTGACTTTCTCCCCTTCACTGAACATATTTATGATTTCTTTGCTGGTAGTTGCTGCTTTCAATTCCGACAATTTATCTTCTGAACTCAGGATGCCGGTCAATTCCGACAATGCCTTCAGGTGGGTTTTGTTGTCGATAGCTGCGATACAGATGATCGTATCCACTGCATGGGCTTCATCCCCCAATAGATTCACCGGTTCCTTGAGCCGCAGCATCGACATACCGATGCGGTTGACCCCTTCCTCCGGTCTGGCATGCGGGATGGCAACACCTTTCCCCAAGTCGATAAATGGACCGAATTCTTTCACTTTATTGATCATCGCTGCGATATAATCGCTCGAGATTGTGTCATTTTCCAATAACGGGTTTCCTGCAAAACGGATCGCCTGCTCCCAATCAGCGCACTGATCGGCAAATTGAATCGTATCCGCTACCAATAAATCTTTTAACATAGGCGTATATCTCCTTCCGTAGGCATCTGTTGGATTCAAAGTCATGCTCAACTCGTTCCGTAAGGCCCCTTCATTTTCAATTTTTGCATGTTTCTTGATGATCGCTATGAGCGCATTCAGGTCCGGCCCTAAATAACTGTCTACCGGAAAAGCATCCAGTACTGCGCGGATCAGGTGCCTTTTTGATTCCGCGTTCATCATCGGGTTCACTATGAATACGGGTTTGGCGGATTCGACATATACGGTTGAAAAGACGAGATCATATTCCTTCGAATCGAGATCGTAAAAACTTTCCAAATTGTGTCCATCTATCCAACTGATATTTCCGAACATTTGGCGCAGCTCCGAAAGCAGAATCAAAGAAGAACTGATGCCGCTCGGACAAATGACCGCTGCCCGATACGTACTCTGCTTATTGATTTGGCCTTCTATCTCGCCGCCGAAATGGATCGTGAAATAAGCGATCTCATCATCGGTCATCGCACCTTCCGCATATTCTTCTAACGGTTTAAGCGCACGCTTCACCAAAATGAACAACCTTTTGTGTTTGGCCTGGATCATTTCCGTCAAGACATTATCAAGCTCGATTCCGAAAAGAATGCGGTAATAGGCAGGCACCAGATGAAGATACAGGTTTCGGAAGAGTTCCTCTTTCCTTTCGAAAGATACGACGGCGATCCGTTCCATTTCGGAAATGATGGCCATTGTGATTTTCTTGAGGGCTTCATCTTCGCTGCTTTCCCATTTGCCCTCGATTGTTCCCAGGAAAAGCATCACGATGAAGCCAATTTCCTCTTTCTCCCCTTGAATCTCGAAATCCTTGAACAAGTGGCGGTAAACCTTCTCTGCCAACTCCCATAACGGGCTTGCCGACAGAACTCCTTGCTGTTTCTCTGTAAAAGTCAGGTGCCCTTGGACACGCGCTACCCGGATCCTCGTGTAAAGGATAAGATAAAGCGAGTCACGGATCCGTTCCTCCACATAATGCATATTGTGTTCGTTTGCGTAGGCCTTGATGATCCGAATGACCGGCTCAAGGTCGATCGTTTCCTGCCAATCTTCCGCAATATAGTTCAATGCCCAATTTCCGGAAGCGTGGCGCAACAGCTGGCTGATGCTGTGGAAAGCCATCCGCCGTTTATCGGCCTCATTCCCCTCCAAAAAGTACCCTCTCGAACGCTGATATTCCAAGGTAGTTCCGTATTCAGACAACTTGCAGCGCAGCCGTTTGATATCGGCCAATGTCGTGTTCTTGCTTACTTTCAATAGATCCTGATAGTGAAAATTGGAAATAAAATCTTTGCGGATGAATGTATACAGGTAAAGCATATACATCCGCTCCTCTTCATCGAGATAAATCTGCGGTGAAGCGAAAACTTTTTGAAGCGCATCCTCCATGGCGATCAAGGATTTGGGCACGGTGTATTTTTCCGGATCAACTGACACCGTTGGAAAATCATTTTTGGCCAACAACTCATTCAAGGTAGCTAAGTCCTGCATGAGCACGTTCGTCGGCTCGTTCATCTTCAATCCCAATTCCCAATAATGCATCTGCGGCATGGCGATGATTTTTTTGAGGAGAATCAATAATCGATTGTCGTACATGTACACCCTCCTTACGAAACCTAGTATAGCTTGCAACCCTTTTCATTTGAAGCTTATCTCGGTCCAACCGTTTTCCCGAAATCGAAAATCGACTGGACCCAATTCCAAAAACGCTTTCATACCAATGGAAATGAATGATTGAAGGCGTGCTGCAGCTACTAGCGTTTGTCTATTTTTTCTGGACAATCCAGAACAATAGTATTATTATAATCAATTTTGAAGCTGCTGCACCCTGAATTCGAGAGAATTTCATTTTTTACGCGCAACAAAAAGGCCCTCTCAGCAAAACGCTGAAAGGACAGATTTTTCATCATTATAGTTTGCCTTGCTCATTCAGTTTGCCCAAGAAATACGGCATCTGGACGCGCCACCATTCCCAGTCGTGGTGGACATCAGTGCCCCAAAAATCGATCCAGGCGGGGATGTTCTTGAAGCGCAGCACTTCTTCGATTTTCTTCGTGTCTTTGATGCTGACTTCTTCCCAATTGCCTTGGCCGGTGGCGACGATGATGTTGCCGGAACGGTATTTGTCCAGGAACCAGCCGTCATTCAGATTCCAAAGGTAGTCGATCGGGGAGTTCTCATAAACGTTGCGGTCATGGTAATCCCCGAAGAAATAACGGACATCGTAGAGCCCGCTCAGCGCGATGACGCTGTCGAAGACGTCCGGATAGCGCAGGTAAAAGTTCAGGCTGTGGTAGCCGCCCATGCTGCAGCCGGTCGCGATCATCGGTCCCTGATGGTTCGTCTGGTGCTTGATGTGCGGCACCAGTTCCTCGATGATGTAGCGGTCATAGAGTTCGTGCATATTGGCGCGGTCGTAGGGACTTTTCCATTCGCACAGCCAGGATTCGTTGTCCACGCTGTCCGGCGTGTAAAACTGCACCAAGCCTTGGTCGATGAACCACTGGCAAGCTTCAATCATGCCGAAGTCCGCGTATTCGTTGTGGCTTCCCCCGGATGATGGGAAGACGATGATCGGTTTACCAGCATGTCCATAGCGATTGAAACGCATCTCACGGTTTAGGTGACCGCTCCATTGTGATGAATATTCTACGTGCATCTTATTTCCCCCAGTCTATTCGGTTACGGAAATCATGTGGATGATGTCCATCAGTTCTTGATATTCTGCCGCACGGATCACGTAGCCGAAATCCCCCATAATAGCCGCAAAAATCCCCGGCATTTCTTCAAACAGGACCACGTTGCCACCGTAACGGGCCATCACTTCCTCATGTGTGAAGCGGTAAGGATGGACGCCCTTGCGGCTGACGTAGCAGCAGTAATAAGGAAAATGCATCTGCGCCGTGAAATTTCCGGTCGCGACCAGTTCGCCATAAGCGGCATAGAGATCGGCGTCATTCGCCCAGTTCCACATGTCCATCGTATGCCCGCCAGGCGGACGCAGGTTGGCCTCCAGGGCAACAAGGCTGCCGTCAGGCAAACGGAAAAACTCAAAATGGAAGAAACGCTCACGGACATTGAAAGCCTGCACGAGCTTGGTGCCGATTTCACGCAAATCATCCGGCATATTGCGGTCGACATAGTAGAACATATCCGCATTTTTTTCGACGATTTCCAACACGGCTTTTTCGTACACCAGAGTAGCATCGAAAAGGATATTCCCGTTTGCATCGGTCAAGCCATCATACGTGACGATCTTTCCATCGATGAATTCCTCGAGAATGTAGGACTCATAAGGATTCTTCACATGGAAAAAGTACCCTAGTTCCTCTTCGGAACGGATTTTGTGCGTGTCCGCCGCACCTACGCCTGAATCAGGCTTGATGCAGACCGGAAAGCCGTATTCGTGGCATAACCCGAGGGCATCGTGATAGTCACCGATGACGCGCCCGCGCGCTACCCGAATGCCGACTTCGCTGAATTTTTCTTTCATGGCTGACTTTAGTTTTACGAAGGCCATATCCTCATTTTTGAAGCCGAACACGTTGAAATCGGTGCGCAGACGCGCATCCTGCGCCAACCAGTATTCATTGTGCGATTCGATTCGGTCCATTTTGCCGTGCTTGTATGTCAAGTAAGCCACCGCGCGCAGCATTTCATCATAATTTTCCATATCATTGACGCGGAAATACTCGGTCAGACTCTCGCGCAAGTCCGTATCCAACAACTCGTAAGGTTCGCTGGCGATCCCGAAAACATGCACGCCCGCCTTCTTCAGACCGACCGCGAAATTCTTGAAATTACTGGGAAAATGGGGTGAAATAAATACATAATTCATGCTGATTCCCTTCTCTCTTCCGAACATTAGATTATAATGAGAATGTACCATTATAACGGCAGATTTACAAGCGTTTTTCTGGTGAAAACGAAAAATATTGATACAATCGTGAGGTTTTTCTGATAAGCTATGAATAACTAAAATCCATTTCTTCGAAAGGCGTGAACAGTATGAAAAAGATAAATCGGTTCTCAGCCAAAAGAGCATCCGCCAGGATCATTCGACTCTCATCAGATGCGCGAAGCACCCTTCTTTCCCGACAACAAAATCAGAAAACGAATGATTCGGAAACATTTTTAGCATGTGTGATTGAATCCATGGCTGAATACGACGAAGCTCTAAGGGGATTGATTGAGCGCTAACAACCTCACTTTCTTAAACGAACAGCCATTCCAAATTCAACAGTTCCGGAAAGCTGAGCATCAACCGGTTGACCTGGTCCAAGGTCAGTTCCCCCAACTCCAGTTCACCTGCCCGGATAGCATCCAATCGTTGCCTCGCGACCCCACTCACGAAAGCCAACTCATCTGTCGGTTTGTTGACAAGGAAGATCAGTTCGAACAATGCCCGTTCGACCCGATCCAAGAAAGTATCATAAAAAACCTCACCGATTCCGGTCTTTTTTGCCGATCCGTGCGCTATCTTTCCGCAAGCCGAAAGCATATGGTCGATTGTTTCGTCCGTGTCGGCGTAAAAAATGCGGATCCTTTTCTCATCCATCGAAAACCCAATGTGGTCGACATCACTGAAGTTTGCGGAGATCTTTTCAAAAGCCGCGATTATGCCCGGCATCTGAAGTGTGATCGCCCTCGATATGAGCACATCGTCCATGAACATCCGTTTGGACTGGAAATTCAGGTCCAATGGGAAGCCATTTTTTCGCAACTCAAGCGCTGCCCGATTGATGATTTCGTTGCGGAAATCGATCATGCTGATGACCATATCCGGGTGTTCCCACGTCTCGGTTCCATCAGCTGCCGCCACTTCATCCTCCTCACTGGGATCCCAGACCTTTTCCTCTACCTGTTTCTCAATTTCCTCCCAGTTATCGGGCATGCCGTAGACCATGACGAACTGCCTGCCTTGGCGGTCCACCGCTTCAACCGTCATCATTTCATGAAAATAATGATAGGCGAAGTCATCCATGAGGGCATATTCGATCCCATCGATTACCCTGGTGCCGTATGTGTTCGCCATGCTTGTGTAGAATTCTGCAGATTCGTTTTCTCCGACATAGAGCTGTTCATCCATCAAATTCAGATAGCGCAGTTCTTGGAAATGCAGTTCCAGGAACGGAAAGCCACCATCCTGAGCAGCCAATTCACTCAATCTCTCTTCAGGTATTTCATAATCGCTCAGTTCTTCCAACAAGTCTTCCCAGTCCATTTCAAAATCAGCTTTTGCCTCAAATTCATGACTCTCAAAAATATTGTCTTCATCCATTATTGTCCGCCTCCCTTTCAACCATGTAACAATGATTCGGAACTGCGCGTCCAGAGTGAATCCCAGAGTTCGTCCGTTTCCGCTTCGGTCAATAGCGCATTTTGATAATCTTCCCAAAAAACAACATTCCGGTCCCAATCCTTGATTTCCGTGAAGGCCTTTGTTTCCTTGCAAATCGGGCAATACATATGTTTGACGTGCCCCAATTTACGCTGCTCTGCTCTTTTGCGGTAAAGCACCATCTGCGCTCCGCATTCTTGGCAGATGAACTTGCTTTGGACCATTCTCTGATCTTTTTTTCTGGTCATTTTCAACACTCCATTCCTCTGAATGACAAATCCGAAGGGACAGTGCTCAAAAAACAAATGGGTATACGAAACGATTGCAACCTTTCGTTATACCTATCATACACCTAGACACACACTGAAACAATTTTGTGAATTCGTCATCAATATTTCACAAAATTGACTTTCATGCCCCTTGATACGGCCGCTTAAACGGCAACTTTTTATACTGATATAACTATTTTCTGGTATGCTCATCCGCAAAATATCAGGTTGCTTCCCAACCCCATTATTGGTTATGATAGGGATACTAACACCCAAATTGCGGCAATTATTTTTGCCAAGGAGGCTCTTACGTGATTTACGAAATGACGATAGAAAAAAATCTGCTGACCGAACCGATTTCTCACACAATCCGGATTGAGGACAATTCCACATTCGAGCAACTGTATCAAGATATTTTGGAAGTCCTCCAGGAAGAGGCTCCCAAAAATCATTCTTTCCAAATCATACGTTCCAACGGAAAAAAGCAGTCCGGCGTCTCGATTCAGCCGCAACCTGCCTCTGACCAAGTGTCTGAAGATCCCTTTGTTTACAACGAAGACTCTGAGAATACCTCGCTTTTCGATGAAAGATTCTATGAAAATGGCACACCCCTCAAGGACTACTTCAAGAAACCCGGTGACGCGGCAACGTACATTTCCGTTCAGGATATTCCAGATGAATACACAGTCACTTTCAGAAAAACATTAACTCCCGCAGAGGCTATCTTGGCAGAGCTCAACCAACTCATTGAACGGTCTCCCGAACGCGGAGATAGCTATGACATTATAAAAGGGCAGATGGATGAATTAACACAGCTATTGAATCCATCCTCCCGAAAATCGAAAAAGCCAGCCGCACCTAAGCAGCCACAAATCTACTCCTTCAAGATCACGCTTGAAAACGTCAGAGGCCCGGTCTGGCGGAAGGTTCAGGTCAACAGCGCCAGCTCATTCCAGGAACTGCACAAAATCATCCAGATCCTGTTCAATTGGCAAGGCCACCATCTTCATGACTTTATGATCCAAAAATCGAACGGAGTCCGCCAAAAAAATGTCTACATCGAACTTATCGAGGAGGATGCGTCTCCCTTTTCCAACCTCTTTTTTAATGCCAGAAAGATTCGCCTCTCTGAAGTAGAGGAATGTCTGCATGATCATTTTCTGGTGGAGAAGGACCAAGCCCGTTACACCTATGACTTCGGCGATGATTGGCAACATAAGATTGTCCTCGAAAAAATTCTCGAGCCCGCAGAAGGAACGACCTATCCGATCTGCACGGCCGCGAAAAACGATGCCCCTTACGAAGACAGTCGTTATGAAGTCATGACCGGGGATCTCAGCCTCCTCAACAGCGATGCTAAAGGTATTGTCAGTAGCGTGAACACAGTATTGGAAATGAGGCTACATAATAAAAAAACGGCTCGAAATAAAAATATTAAAGTGTGGCGCGGCCGGTTTCCCGAATAGACCTCCAACATTCGCGGATTTCGTCTTACGTTAGGCGAGAATTATCGAATGTCACTGCAACATCCGACAATTCCGTTCCATGCTGTGATCAAATTGTCGAATGATTTCACCCATTCGACAATTTCACCTTACGCTGAGGTTAATTAGTCGAATAGCCGTCCACTATTCGACAATCTCACCCTCCTGTACAGTTTTTTATCGGTGATGAATCGGTGAGCACAGCGATTCACTCCGCATAAGCTAAGACCCGCACCCCTGCGTCTCGAATCGAGTAGGAGGAGCCTTTAGGCTCCGACCTCTCAGTCGAGTAGCACTTAGGAATTTCACCTAAATGCTCTCACAGAACCGTACGTGAACCTCTCGATTCATACGGCTCATATCACTCACCTTACTTATGGCATTAACTTGAGAGTCCAATGTGGAAACATGTTGGGCTCTCTCTTTGCCACCTCTATTAACCATTCTCTTGCTCTCTTTGGATGTCCTCTAAATCTTTTATATTTTCGAGTAGCCCACTTAACTAATCTTCTATTTAGTACATCTAACGAACTCTTGAGTTGGCTTCTGTTGTATCTTCCGAAGTAGTTAATCCATCCTCTTACTATGGGATTTATTATTTGAGATATTATTTGAATAGTACTTCCCGTCATTTTATGTATTTGTAGATTTTTCAGTTTAGTTCTGAAAGCTTTCTCCGACTGTTTGCTTACGGCTGGAAGAAAATTGAATTGCAGTCTCCCTGTTCTATCTTTGATAAACCTCTTCTTGAAAGTGTATCCCAGAAAGTCAAAAGAGGTAACAGGATACGTGCACTTTCTGTCTTTATCACTACAATATACAATTTTCGTTTTATCAGGATGAAGTTCAAGCCCACATTGTTTTAGACGTCTATCAAGTGATTCAAGAATATTCCGGCATTCTATTTCTGATTTACAGTGGATTATTGCATCATCTGCGTATCTTTCAAAAGGAGATTTTGGGAAATAAATGTCCATCCACTTATCAAAAGCATAATGCATAAATAAATTTGCTAGAACGGGACTTACTACACCACCTTGTGGTGTTCCGCTTTCTCTCTTGACCTCTTCACCATTTCTATTTACAAAAGGTGTTTTCAACCACCTCTCTATATAGAGAATTAGCCAGTCTTCCTTTATGTGCTTGTGAACAGCTACCATGAGCAGATCATGAGGAATATTGTCAAATAAACCCTTGATATCAAATTCCAAAACATAATCGTATTTCCAGCATCTCGTTCTGGCTTGTCCTACTGCATCTAAAGCGGACCTATTCGACCTATATCCGTAAGAGTCTTTATGAAAAATAGGCTCCAATGATGATTCCAGATAGTATTTCACTACGGTTTGCGCTATTCTGTCGGATACCGTAGGTATTCCTAGTGTCCTTGTACCGCCATTTTTCTTCGGTATTTCAACCATTTTTACTGGAGGCGGAAAATAGGTACCCGAACTCATCCGATTCCATATTTTATATAGGTTAGCCGATAGATTTTCATCGAATGCTTCAAAATCTTGCCCATCTATTCCAGCACTGCCTTTATTGGCTTTTGCTTTCTTATAGGCCTCAAATACTGTCCTTTTGGGAATAATGTAAGGTTTGCTGTTGTTCATCTGTTCCTCCTGCTTTCTAACAGTTGACTTTTTACTTTCAGCTAAATGATATAACCCCTTCACTCCACTATCATTACAATAGCTTCTTCATTACTACGGGTTATTCCGCCCCTATACAGCACATCACTACTTTCGGTCTTATCTTTCTGTGACTTGTACCTTTTCGTTTATCATTGCTGTCTAGGTTCCTGTGTTTCACATCGAAGCCTGTTATGCATTCATGCCGCCTTAATACCGGATGCCGAGTAGCCAACAGGCAGTTTGGTCGCTACTCTTGTCCTTGATGAGTGGTGAAGTTCAAGTTTTGACATCGTTTTACGCTATCGATACTTCATCAGCGGTTCACTTGCGTTCATCTCTACATAACCTACATGACCATTATTTATGGCCTTTTCCATAGTTGCTCACTACCATAGCTCTTTACTACAGCAGCACTAGGTTGTTTAATAAGTCTGCCTGCCACAGCCCTTATTGGAGGGCCTTCCTCCATCTTCGATGTGCCTTTGCACAGCACACCACCACCGTGCGTACGGTTCCGTACACGGCGGTTCAATAACTTAAGTATCTGTGCTGGTATAGTTGATTGAGGTCTTTCAGACCCCAACTTACCAGCCTTTTTTTGTTAATAGCTCTGTGAATCGTCTGGTTTTTCGACATTCTCCAGTAGCCTTTACGGGAATTTGCAACTTTCCAAGCCTCTTCCCTACCAATACCATAACGCATTAATCCGTAAAAGCGGGTAGAAACTCTTTTCCATCTCTTCCAAATTAGCTGTCTCAATCGGTGATTAAGCCATTGAGCTGTTTTGCTAATAAAGGTCTTCATGTCACCAATGCCATAGTAGTTAATCCATCCTTGTGTGTACAAATTGATTTCTTTCACTATGTCTAGGAAGGTGCCCGGTCGTTTCCGACTAGTTAGCTGTTTTAATCGTTTGCGAAATTTGTGTTTAGCCGTCTTATGAGGACGGCTTCTGACTTTCCCATCGTTTTCCAAATGGTGAACCCAAGGAATTTAGCACTACCGGGGGTAGTAACTTTACTCTTATCGGTATTCACCGTTAGCTTTAATTTCTTCTCAAGGAAGGTAGTTACACTAGTCAGTACCCGTTCTCCCGCACGAGGAGTCTTGACGTATATGCAGAAGTCATCCGCATAACGAACGAAGCGATGACCTCGTTTTTCCAGTTCTCTGTCTAGCTGATTGAGATAGATGTTGGCTAAAAGCGGAGAGATGACACCACCTTGCGGAGTACCTTTATAAGATTGGATAAACGTATTCTCTTCCATGATTCCCGAGCGAAGAAAACTCCAGATTAACTTCAGTACAATCTCGTCCTGTATGAATTCTCTCAGATACACCATCAGTTTTTGATGATTTACCATATCGAAGTAATTCTTCAAGTCACAGTCTACGATTGTTTTATATCCTTCTTCAATGTATTTCTCGGCTTGTTTAATGGCATCATGCGCGCTTCTCCCTTTTCGGAAACCGAAACTGTACTTGGAAAAGTATGGGTCAACCAACGGTTCTATTATCTGTAGGATAGCCTGTTGAACAATTCTGTCTCTCACAACTGGAATTCCCAGATTCCGCATACTGCCATTCTCTTTGGGTATGGAAACCCGCTTGACCGGTTGTGGCTTATAGGTTCCATCTAATAATTTCGCAATGATCGCCTTTTGGTACTTGGCCATATGTTCATCTATTTCTTGAACAGTAATGCCATCAATACCCGCAGCGCCTTTATTTTTGTAGACTTTCTCGCAGGCAATGACTAGGTTTCTTGGTGTTGCGATTTTCTCGATTAACGTGATACCATCTTGTTTCCTCATATCCATGCTGTATCTCTCTACGCTTCTCCATATCTCTTTCGTTTCCAACTTATCCCTTCTGGAGACAGCCGTCATTTTGGTCTATACCACGACGTTTTCTGTAGTGCCGAGATACATTCACCTCCTTGTTTCTATCAAGATTATTATTGTTCAGCCCTTCATAACCATATGGTTACTACTATGGCTTCTGCTGACTTCTTATGGCAAGCTTTACTCCATGATTCCTCATGTCCATAAGACCTCCCCGGGTAAGAATGATAACCTTCCACTCATGTCACTGCCTCATTTACTGTCAGAGATTCGTGCAGTATAGGACTTCACTTTGTTGAGCAAGCTCGTCCGTCTCCAACCAGCCTTATATGAGATTTCTGTCCGTCAGTGCGAGTATTTGCGTCCGACTTCCTTCAGATTCCACCTCACGGTGGACACCCTTGTCATTCGCTAACAGTTCCTACTGCAAAGCCTGTAGTGGACTTTCACCACCAAGTTATCACCCATGCCGGGCGCACTCAAAAAGCAAAAAGCCGATCTCCAAAAGAGACCAGCTTTTTGCCTTTTTCAAATAAATTTCAAAACGAAATACAGAATAAAGATACCCGTCAATCCGTACATCATTTTTGATACCGCTTGTCGATCATCCGAAAACACTTTGATGAACGTATACAGGATAAACCCCCAGCCGATACCATCCGCGATATTAAACGTCAACACCATCATCAGCACCATCAGGATAGCCGGAAAATATTCCGTGAAATCATCAAAATTGATGCCCTTCAGATTGTTGGCCGCTAACAAGGACCCTACAATGATGAGCAAAGCCGAGATGACTGCCAGCGGGATAAGGGCAATGAAGGGAATCAACGCGATGGTGAACAGGAAATAAACGCCCACCATAAAGGATGTCAATCCGCTTCTTCCTCCTACAGCGATGCCCGTTGCGCCTTCCGCACTTGTGCAGGTGGAGCTGCAGCCCAACAAACCGGCAATCATCACTGATAAAGCATTCGATTCCAGCGTTCGTTTCAATACTTTCGGTTGTTCGGATGTCAAAAAACTGACTTGTGTCCCTAAGTTCTGGAAAACGACCAAAATCAGAAGAGAAAATACGGCAACCCAGTAGTCCATCGACAGAACGCCCGAAAAATCAAGTTGGAAGACAAACGGCTCCAAGGAACCCAGATCGATGAAGGAATAGGAAAAGGAGCTGATATCCGTTACCCCTAGCGCAATGGAAATGAGAACACCGAAAATAATCGTTAATAAAAAATTGCCTTTTACATTTTTGACGAACAGGATCAGCCCGACCAGCAGCGTTGCCAAGAGCGTCAACGGCACCGGTTGAAAAATATTATTCAGTGCCACGATTGTACCCTCTGAGGATACGATGATGCCGCCGTTCTTCAAACCAAGGAATATCAGGAAGAAGCCGACTCCCGCGCTCATCCCTTTGATCAAAGTCACCGGGATGGAGCGAAGGAGTTGATCGACCACGTTGAAATGCGTCAACAGAAAGAAGAGTAGCCCGACGATAAAGATAATCGATAAACTTTGTTGCCAAGTAAAAGCAAAGGCATCGACCAAGATATAGGTAAAGAAAGCATTGTCGCTCATCCCCGGGGCAAGTATCAAGGGTGAATTGGCATACAGGCCCATCAGAATGTTACTGACGGCCGTTGTCAGTATCGTCGCAATCACAACCGAATTATAATCCATACCGGCTTGAGATAAAATCAACGCATTGACGGCCACAATATACACAATAGAGAAAAAGGAAGTCGCACTCGCCAACATTTCGGTTCGTAAGGAACTTCCTTTCTCTTTCACACGAAACAGTTCTTGCAACAGCTCCATCATCTCACGCTCGCGTCATAATGGACACCCAGCGCTTTTGGTCCCCTAGTTTTTCTTCCTGTGAAGATAAGCGCCAACAAGGTCACGATGTATGGCAGCATATAGAAGAATTCAGTCGGAATGGCACTCGCAAAGTCCAAGATTTGGATTTGGTCTTTGATGGCTTGTGCGAATCCAAAAAGTAACGCTCCCATCATGACGCCGTATGGGTTCCAGCGTCCCAGAATGACTGCCGCAATCGCGATGAAGCCTTGCCCGGCGATTGTATTGAACGAAAAGTTTCCGTTTGTCGTCAAGACAATCGTCGCTCCTCCCAAGGAAGAAATCGAACCACTGAGCATCACAGCCCAGAATTTAATTTTCATGACGTTGATCCCGGCAGTGTCGATGGATCCAGGATTTTCGCCGACCCCTCTCAGACGCAAGCCTGCAGGTGTGCGGAAGAAGTAAAATCCGATGGCAAAGACCATAATGAAAGCCAAATAGGTTGTAGGATAGGAACGGAACAAGGCATCCCCAATGAACGGGATGTCGGATAATACCGGTATGTTCACTTTTGCGAACATATTCCGTAAGCGTGGTGTATCTGCCGCGCCATCAAACAGCAATTTCACCAAGAAAAAGGTGAAGTTGGCGGCCAACAAGTTGATGACCACCCCACTGATGACATGATCAGCCTTGTATTTAAGCGTCGCCAGCGCATGCATCGCTGAGAACAAGGAAGTGAACACAAAGGCCGATAATAAACCTATCCATGGGCTGAACCCGCCCATCCCCATCGATTCGGCGAAGTTGGCGCCGATAGCGGAGAAGAAAGCCCCAGAAATCATGAAACCTTCCACACCTAAGTTGGTGACGCCGGCCCGCTCGCTGAGCATCCCGCCGAGTGCACCGAACAACAGTGCTGTAGCAAAAATCAAACTGCCGCTTATAATATTGGCTACCATCTATTTCGCCTCCTCTTTATGCAATTGTTTCTTTGGCAATAATGCTTTGACGATTCCGGGTGCTGCCACAAAGAAAATAATAAGCGAGATCACAATACCGATGATTTCGCTCGGCACGCCCGCACCGAACTGCATCCCTTGCGAACCGTAATTCAAGGCCCCGATCAGAATCCCGGATAAGGTCGTTCCCAATGCGGAATTGCCTCCCAACAAAGCAATGGCCACACCATCGAAGCCTATACCGCTTGTGGAGGAACTGATTGCGACATATCCATAAACACCCAGCGTATCCAAAGTACCGATCAAGCCACCCAAAGCCCCGGAAAGGAACATCGTGCGGGTCATAATGCGGTTCACGCGGATGCCGGCATAGGAAGCTGCATTCGGATTCAAGCCTACGACTTTGGTTTCATACCCCCAGCGGGTCTTCTCAAAAAAGTAGTAAAAAGCAAAGATGATGAACGGGACCAGAAAGAATCCCCAATGGATCCGCGCGCCATCGAACACTTCGTTCAAGGAAGGGAACGTGATGCCAGCCGATTCTTTGATCATGGCAGAACGTGCCGTTCCTTCCTGCGCCGCGAAATTCTTGATCAAAATATGGCTGAAATACAACGCGATATAGTTCAGCATGATCGAGCTGATGACCTCATTGATCCCAAATTTGGTCTTGAGACCCGCAACCAAAACACCCCATAATCCACCCGCTACGACACCGACAAAGATGGCCACAATACCGTGCAAAATAGGCGGCATCTCGATGAGCGTACCGACCAAAAGCGAACTGACGGCGCCCATGATGATCTGGCCGTCCACCCCGATGTTGAATACACCCGCTTTATTGGCCACTGCAACAGCCAGGCCACTCAAAAGCAGCGGAATGATGGCACGAATCGTTTCCCCGATATCATAAACCGATCCGAATACTTTTGTGACCAACGACTGATAGGCAACCAACGGATTGTACCCACCGATGACCATCACGATTGCCCCGATGACGAGTGCAATCAGTACGGCGATGACCGGAATCATTACATTGCTGTTTTTTGTCTTTTTTTTCACTTTTTCCATGGTATCATTCCTCACCCGATCCTTTACCAGCCATCATCAGACCCAGCTCTCTGTCGTTCGTTGTCTCTGGTTTTGTTTCCCCGACGATTTTGCCGTCGAAGATGATTGCTATCCGGTCCGACAAGGTCAAAATTTCCTCCAACTCAAAAGAAACCAATAAGATAGCGACTCCTTTGTCACGCAAACGCACGATTTGGCGATGGATAAAATCGATGGCGCCTATGTCCAGACCTCTTGTCGGCTGCACGATGATCAGCAATTTCGGATCGCGGCTTATTTCCCTCGATAGGATGACTTTTTGTTGATTACCGCCGGACATGCCCCGTACAACCGTATATTCATTTTCAGCACGGATATCATAGTTTTGCATCGCTTCCCGCGCTTCTTCATACATCCGCACTTTGTCCAGTTTGATTCCTTGGTTATGCTTTTCCTTGTAATATTCGATCAAAATCAGGTTTTCGGCTATATCGTTATCCAAAACAAGACCATGCTTATGTCTGTCGGCCGGCACATAGCTCACACCGGATTCATAGATTTCACGCGTGGATTTCTCTTTGATCGAGACGCCATTGATAAGGACATCCCCCTCATCGAATGCGCGCATCTTGACGATTGCTTCCACCAATTCACTTTGCCCATTCCCGTCCACCCCGGCAATCCCTAAAATTTCGCCGGCCGCTACGGTCAGATTAACATCGTCCAAAATACGCTTTTTACTTGCACTGAATGAAGTAAGGTTCGTGATTTCCAACACGGTCGCTTGCGGGTTGTATGCCGCTTTCTCGATTTCACGGGAAAGATTCTTTCCGACCATCAACTCGGCAAGCTGTTCTTCATTCGTTTCAGCCACATCCACGCTGGCGATGAATTTCCCTTTTCGGATGACGGTGCATTTGTCGGCTACTTTCATGATTTCATTCAGTTTGTGGGTGATCAGAATGATGGACTTGCCTTCCGCCACTAATTTTTTCATGATCTGGAGCAGTTCCCCAATTTCATCCGGGGTCAATACCGCAGTCGGTTCATCAAAAATCAACAGATTGGCACCGCGATAAAGGCATTTTAAGATTTCAACTTTTTGTTGCATCCCAACGGGCAAATCCTCGATTTTACTGGTCGGATCCACCTTCAACCCATACTTCGCGGAGATATCGCTGACTTCTTTCACCGCTGCCTTCATGTTAATCCGGATTCCGTCCTTTGGTTCCATCCCCAAAATGATGTTTTCGGTCACGGTAAAATTTTCGATCAGTTTAAAATGTTGATGGACCATCCCGATGCCGAGGTGAATGGCATGATTCGGGTTCTCAATCTTCGTTTCATTTTCATAAACGGATATGACACCGCCATCTGGTTGATACATCCCGAACACCACATTCATCAAAGTGGATTTTCCAGCCCCATTTTCACCAAGCAGAGCGTGGATTTCTCCACGTCCTACTGTCAGCGAAATATCATCATTAGCGACAAAATCGCCAAATTTCTTTGTGATGTGCTTCAATTCCAATACTTTCTCGACCTTCGTTTGATTCATCATAATATTCTCCTTATGGCTGTTCAGGCACTGTGATTTCTCCAGAAATGATTTTTTCCTTATAGCTTTCCACTACATCCAGTACTTCTTTTGGCACATTGATATCGGAAGTATTAGCCAAACCAACGCCATTTTCTGCCAATCCTAGACGCACCACTTGTCCACCCGGGAATTCCCCTTCGGCAGCTTGTTGGGATACTTCATAGACTGCATTGTCGACATTCTTGATCATGGATGTCAAGGTAACATCATTCCCGAATTCCAAGGACTGATCTTTATCGACGCCGATGACCCAAACTTTTTCGCCCGCTTTGAAACGTTCTTGTGCTTCATTGAAAATACCATTTCCAGTTCCGCCTGCAGCATGGAAGATGACGTCCACACCATCGTTGTACATAGTGGCGGCAGCGGATTTTCCGATATCCACACGGTTGAATACCCCCGCATAGTTAACGACGATTTGCGCATCCGGATTGATTTCACGGACTCCGGCTTCAAAACCGGCTTGAAAGCGTTGGATAACAGGGATTTCCATTCCACCGATAAATCCGATCTTATCGGTTTCAGACATGCTCGCTGCAACAACGCCTGCCAGAAATGCCCCTTCATTCTCCTTGAATGAAATCGATACGATGTTGTCGATCCCTTCGATATCGGCATCGACGATTCCCAATTTGGCATCGGGATTGTTTTTGGCTATGTTCGTAACGGCATCCGCCAACGTTGCTGCCGTTGCCCAGGTCAAGTCCGTGCCGCTGTTGACGAATTGCAGCAAGCTCGGTTCCACTTCCGCATCGGATTGTGGTTCAAGGTATTTCACATCGTAGCCGAAGTCTGCTTGCAACTTTTGCAAACCTTCCCAGGCACTTTGGTTAAAGGACTTGTCGTTCACACTGCCCAAATCCGTTACCATCCCGACTTTAAACTCTTTCCCGGCAGTTGTGCCGCTCTCGCTGTTGTCACTTGAGCCACCGTTTCCGCAAGCTGCTAGCAGGGTTGTTGCCAATAAGGAAAAACCAATCGTTCTAACTGTAAATTTTTTCATCTGAATCACTCCTATGATTTTTTTATTTTAGTTCCGCCAAAAAACTTTTTCCGTGTTCTGCTTGTGGTACATCAAAATTATCTGCGATGGTTGCGGAAATATCCGCAAAATGATGGGCTGTGGTCAATTCACCTGGTTGAACCAATTGTTTTGAATAGACAAGCAACGGTACATATTCACGCGTGTGATCCGTTCCCGGTGCTGTCGGATCGTTTCCATGATCTGCCGTAATGATCAACAAGTCATCTTCTGCCATTTGATCAAGTATTTCCGGCATTCGGGCATCAAAGGCCATCAAAGCTTCCCCATATCCTTGAACATCCCGGCGATGCCCGTACAGCGCATCGAAGTCGACCAAGTTTGTAAATGAAAGCCCTTCAAATGGTTCGCCCATCACCTTCAGTAACTGATCCACGCCGTCCATATTGCTCTTTGTCCGGATAGCTTTGGTGATGCCTTGGCCATTGAAGATGTCGTTAATTTTCCCGACGGCGATGACGTCTTTCCCGTTGTCTTTCAGCTGATCCAACACGGTTTTCCCGAATGGATTCAGTGCGTAATCATGCCGGTTAGCCGTCCGTTGGAAGGAGCCGGGTTCGCCGGTGTATGGCCGTGCGATGATCCGGCCGATCATATAGGGATCATCTTTTGTGATTTGGCGCGTATATTCGCAGATATCATACAGTTCCTCCAACGGGATGATCCCCTCATGTGCTGCGATCTGAAGGACAGGGTCAGCGGATGTGTAGACGATCAATGCTCCCGTCTCCATTTGTTCCGGCCCCAGCTCATCCAGGATGGCTGTTCCCGAAGCGGGCTTGTTGCCGATGATTTTTCTGCCTGAGTAGGACGATATTTTTTCCAACAATTCCTCGGGAAAACCATCCGGGAATACCCTGAAGGGCGTATCGATCTGCAGGCCCGCAATTTCCCAATGGCCTGTCATCGTGTCTTTTCCTGCGCTCTTTTCAGCCAACTTTGTCCAATAGGCTTTGCTTGAGATCGCCTTTTCTATCCCTTTTATATCGGCGATATTGCCTAACCCCAAGCCTTCGAGATGGGGCAGCCGCAATGCCATATTCTCGGCAATGTGGCCGATGGTGTGCGCCCCGCTGTCATGGAAAACTGCCGCATCCGGCGCCTCCCCGATCCCAACAGAGTCCAATACGATCAAATGTATTCGTTTACTTTTCACGATACCCTTCCTTTCTGTTTCATGTTACAATTTTGAATGAGGTGAAATTATGAGTAAAAGCATTCAACTATTTGATGGCATGACCGACGAACAAGTACAAACCATCCTTTCAAAGCTCCCATCAAGGAAGTACAAGAAAAACCATATGCTTATCTTCGAGGATGACCCCATCGAAAAAATTTACATCATCAAGAGCGGCATGCTGAAGGTATATCGCATGCATGAGGGGAAAGAGCTCATACTCGGTTTCGCAAAAAGACATGAAGTACTTGGCGAAATAGAACTTTTTTCGGACGGCAACGCCCTATCTTCTGTTGAAGTGATTGAAGACGGAGAAATTTACTATTTATCCCAAGCGGATTTCACTACCTTGCTGTATGAAAATAAAGCCCTTCTGAAAAATATCTTCCGTATTTATAACCAAAGATTCAAAGCATTGAACAGGCAAATACAGAATCTCACATTCCATAGCGTCCACACCCGCGTCTGTCGTACCCTGCTTGACTTTATCGAAAACAGTGAGGCTTCCACTGATCTGATCATCCAGCATACGAACCAAAGCACGATCGCCAGCATCATCGGCGCGACCCGGGAATCCGTCTCAAAAACATTCAAAGATCTGCAGGACGAAAAAATCATCGCTTTGGAATCAAAAAAGATCCGCATCTTAAACCTTTCAAAGTTGAAAGCTTACGCAAACATCTAGGTCCCTGATGTCGTGCCTTCATGTTAACAAAGAAAACGCTTTCCAAGAATGAACCCTTTAACAAAATAAGTGTGAACATCCTCACACTTATGATGAGAGCGATTTCATAACGCTTCATCCTCCTTTGCTCTATCATTGGTACTAACCACTAAAGAGGAGGAAATCATTATGAGTCTTCACATTGATGCAGAAAAAGGACAAATCGCGGAAATCGTTCTATTACCGGGGGATCCGCTTCGGGCGAAGTATATCGCGGAAACATTCTTGGAGGATGCGGTATGCTATAACACCGTCAGAAATATGCTGGGCTACACAGGCACTTATAAGGGCAAAAAAATATCGGTGCAAGGTACGGGAATGGGGATGCCATCCGCAACCTTGTACATTCATGAATTGATCAATGATTTTGGCGCCAAAAACTTGATCCGTATCGGTACATGCGGTGCTATCCAAGAAGATGTGCATATCCGCGACGTCATCATCGCGCAAGCGGCGGCAACGGACTCTTCCATGATCTACAAAGATTTCGCGCCCGCCTATTTCCCGCCTATCGGAAATTATGACTTGATCAATAAAGCCTACACGCTCGGGAAAGAACAAGGTATGAAGATCCATGTCGGAAACGTCTACTCATCTGACAGCTTTTACAGTGATTCCAATATCACAGACAATATGAGCAAATATGGTGTACTCGGGGTCGAAATGGAAACCGCGGGGCTTTATTACCTAGCTTCTAAATTCCATGTTAACGCACTCAGCATCCTGACGGTCAGCGATCACCTGATCACCGGCGAATTGACCTCCAGCGAAGAACGCCAAACAACATTCAACGACATGATTATCGTTGCACTGGAAGCAGCCATCCAGGAGTAATAATAGGGATTAAAAAAACTTCTTCCATAGAAAAACGTGGGGCTGTCTCTAATGAGGCGGCCTCTTTGCGTACGCCGGCTGAAGGAGCGTATGAATAAAGTAAGAAAAGCTGAACGGGTTCGTTCAGCCCTGAAAGAAATTTAGGAAATCTGTCCGACTGAGCATCGAAGAGCGCAATAGGACAGATTTATCTAATTTCCGAAGGGCTAACCCGTGAAGCTGGACATCATTTTAGATGCATGAAACATTTTGCAAACTTGTGAAACACCTACGGTGATGCACTTTTGAGTTGAAAAAATTTTATAAATTCCTATATGTCTAAAAAAAACGAGGGAACGTCTCATTGAATGATGAGACACCCTCGTTTTTTGTTGCGTATTATCAAAAATATAAAAATGCCAGCCGATTATTGTGCCTTTCTGATCAATCGAACCGTTTCCTCTTCGAAGTGGCTGGGATGTTGAGCTCCGTCCTGTACTTGGCCACTGTCCGCCTCGAGATATCGATTTTCTCTTGGACCAACAGATCGACTATTTTCTGATCGGACAGCGGTTTGTGCTTGTCCTCTTCCTCAATCAGTTTTTGGATCATCTGTTGGACCGACGTTGTGGAGATGGCGTCTTCATTTCCCGATTTGGCTTTCCGGGACAAGAAGTACTTCAGTTCATAGAGACCCGAATCTGTTTGGACATACGTGTCGTTTATTGCGCGACTGATGGTGGATTCGTGCAGATTCAATTCCTCGGCGAGGTCTGTTAATTGCAGTGGAACAAGCGGATGCGCTTCATCAAAGAAAAAAGCTGCCTGTCTGTGCACGATTGCCGTACTGACGCGTAAAATCGTTTCACTGCGGAGCGACAAATTTTCCTGCAGCGATTCGTACTCTTTCTTTTTTTCTCTGACATACTTAACGACTTCCTTGTCCTTCATTTGCTCCAGTTCCTCTGCGTAGGCTTTATTGAAGGAAAGGATCGGCACGCCGTAGCGGGCTTCGTTTATCTGAAGTTGTGCATCCTTGATGGTGACAATGATATCCGGTCTGATCGAGATTTGCTCGTCGGCTTGGAATGCTGACCCGGGAGAAGGATTCAGATGCTGGACAAAATCGAAAACGGATTGGATATTTTCTAATGTTACCGCATATCTTTTAGAAATGGCGCCCCATTTTCTGTTGATCAAATCATCAAATGACTCTTCCAACACGATATAAGCGATATCGGGTGCATCCTCCCGCCGTTCCGTCTGCAGCATCAGACACTCCTGCAGGTTACGCGCCCCGATGCCAGGCGGATCGAGTTGCTGCAGCAGTGTCAAGGCATCCATCATTTGGATCGGGGTGGCCTTCGTTTCAGCAGCAGCTTCTTCGATGCTTTTGATGACATACCCCTTATCGTTCAATTGGTTAATCCACCAAACAATCAAGGTGCGGAGGTAGGTATCCCGATAAGTCAGCATAACTTGCTCCGTAATATATTCATAAAGGGATTGTTTACGGTCAGGTATCCAACTCAAATCATTGGCTTGACTGCCGCTTCTGGAAACCCGCGACTCCCTTACTTTCATCTGCAGAAACGGATTATCCAAAACCTTCTGATTCAGATAATCGTGTAGTTCGAGATTTCCTAACTGAAGTATATGGATTCCTTGCAGCATCGTTTGGGAAAGCGTTTGCTTTTGTGTCTGCGTTTGGGTAAGATTTTGGTTTTGGCTTAAGTTCACACATATTCCTCTTTTCTGATTCAACTCTAGTTCGATGATGCATGCACTGACACTATAACATTTTTCGGTAAAAAATGGCTTTATTTTGGCGCAAAAAAAACGTTACCCTCGAGAAAGCTCATCCGAAGGCAACGAAAAGACTATCCAGCTTTTCTCTTTCATTCCCCCGAATCCACCTTCACAATGCTGTAAGCATCCACAACCGACTGATCGGCGGTTTTATAGGTTGTGAAAGTTAGGGAATCGTCGGTCACTTCGACATTCATAAAAGTCGGTTCCTCCAACTGCAGCGCAACGGCGGCATAGCGTTCATAGACGGAGGAATCCTGCATGTCGTAATATTTGGAGTCAGAAGCTGAGTTACCGGTCAAATACAGTGTGCCTTCCGGATCGACAGCGGCGCCTGCCTCATCGTAGGCGATTTCCTCAACGACCGCATCGCCTTTCATCTGATAGGTTCGCACATAGACATGGTCATGCCCCATCAAAGCCACATCGATATCAAGTTCATCGAAGACCGGTACCAATCCGTCCCGGAAAGCCAACACATCCTCATCGCGCGCATGATCGGCACTGCTGTAGATGGATTTATGCATCAGCACAATTCGATGCGTAGCCTCCGGATTTTCCGCTACAGCCAATTCCATTGCTTCCCGATGCTCTTCGATATTGTTTCTTTGGGTGTTCAAGGCGATAAACAGCGTGTTCCCATAGGTAAAATAAAAGTCACTGCCGGCATCATCCGCGCCCAGCCCCGTCTCGTTGGGCGGATTGAAATAATCGGCAAAAGGCGTGTAATCATGGTTGCCGATTAGGGTCATGATCGGATAGAAGGTCAGTTCTTCCGGGAAGAACCAACCATCATATTGTTTCAGATTGTGGGCTGTGTTCACCTGATCTCCCGCTGATACAAGAAAGGCTGTGTCGGGAAACATTTCCGTCGCGGTCGTCACCGTCCGGTCCCATCCGTCTGCATCGATCTGGGCGCCATCGCCCGCTCCAATCTGCGGATCGCCGAAGAACAGGAAGTTGAAGTCATCGTCCTCGGTCGCCTGCGTCCGGAATGTATAGGATTCCGACCAGGCACGGTGGCCATCACCGAAGCGGTAGGAATAAAGCTGGTTCTCCTCCAGTCCGGTGATAGTGGCTTTGTGGCTTGAAAAACCGCGTAAAATACCTTCGCCAGCCGCCTCAAACGTTTCGCTCGACAGGACATTGCCTTCTTCATCCAGCTGGCTCAGCTCCACTACGCCTTTTTTGTTCATGCCCCGGGTATGCCAACTGAACGTCCGCTCCGTTTCATCCGCTCCGGGGGCAAAAGCTATATGGAATACATCCAATGTATGAGGAGCATCTTTGGTTGCCACCGATTCTTCGACTGCGGAATCCCTGTATGGTTCCTTCGCGCAGCCGGCCATAGCCGTCACTATTATTAGTGTTGCAAAAAGGACTTTCATCCTGTGATTTCTGTTGAACATCGTCCATCCCCTCCAAAATGTCATCGGGCCACTTGCAAGAAAACTGATTTGCTTACATTATATAACACCTGCCCTAAATCGAAAGAAAGAGAGGTCGCTTATCTCGTAAGCGCCTCTCGGATAACCCTTTATGCATGCCTGTCACAGCAAGTGCGGCAAGAACATTTTCGCCAAGCTCAAAAAGAGGAAGAAGCCGAATACATCGGTCGCCGTTGTCAGGAAAATGGAGGAAGAAATTGCCGGATCAAGATCCCATTTTTTCAAAGCCAACGGAATCAAGAACCCGAAGAAGCCTGCGATGATGAGATTCCCGATCATGGCTATCAGAATGATCAGTCCCAAAAAGAAATTATCATATCTGAAATAAAGAATGATGCCGGTGATCAATCCGGTCACCGACCCGTTGATTAACCCCAAGCCAACCTCGTTGAAAACATATTTCCAATCGTTTTTTATATCGACTTCCCCCAAGGCGATGCTCCGGATGACCACGGATAACGTCTGTGAGCCGGCATTCCCGCCCATTCCGGTAACGATCGGCATTGCAGCAGCAAGCGCGACTACTTGAATGATGACATCCTCGAACATCCCGACCGTAAAGGAAGCCAGGAAGGCAGTCATCAAATTGATGACCAACCAAGGCAGCCGTCTGACAACAGAAGTGCTGATTTTGTTGCCGACCTTTTCATCCTTGCTTACCCCTGACAGCATCAGCAAATCTTCTGTTTGTTCTTCGACGATGACGTCGATGATGTCATCGATCGTGATGATGCCGAGGATGGCGTTTCGGCGGTTCACGACAGGGATGACTTTCAGATCGTATTTGGAAACGATAAGCGAGACTTCCTCCTGGTCGGTTTCCGGGCGGACAGAGAGTACATTGTCGTTCATGATTTCTTCCAAACTGACATCTTCAGCGGATGCCAAAATATCCCGCAAGTCGGCCGATCCAATCAGTTCATTCGCTTTATCGACGACAAAAATCGTTTCGATGATTTCTGTTTTAGGGCCGATGCGCCGGATTTCCTGCAGCACATTTTTCATGCTGAGTTCGCTTCTCAAGGCGATGTATTTCGTCGTCATGAGCCCCCCAGCCGTGTCAGGTCCATACCCCAACAGCATCTGGATCTCATTCGAGTCGCTTTTTTTCATCATCCCCAAAATTTCTTTGCGTTGTCCGACACCGATCGTTCCCAGGATGTCGGTAATGTCATCTGGCGACATATAGGCGAAGAACTTAACGATTTTTTTCGAGTCCAGCAGACCGATCATGCCTTGCTGGAGTTCTTCTTCCGCCTCCTCTATGATGGCGGCGATTCCCTTCGCATCCAATAAATTAAGCAATCCGGCCAATTCTTCATCTTCAAATTCAAACAGAGCCGTTGCGACATCCACAGGATAGTGATCACCGATGAGCTCTTTCAATTCCGTAACATTTTGGTTTGCTACTGCGTTCAACAACAATTCGTTCAATTCCATGTCTACACCTCCAAATTGATTCATCTTTTTGAAGGCATAACAGACGGATTCTAGATGACAAGTTTCCGGTTTATATTATCTGCGTTTGGGCTGAGGATACAAACACAGACCTGATGGCTGGCTCCATGCGGAACCATTCAGGCTAAAACCGCGCCTAGGTGGTTTGTCTGCTATACCCTGACTACTATCTGCGTCCATTTGTATCACCCCAATCCTTTTGTTCTTCGTGCCACGGGGACATCAAAAAGTTCCCTGTTCTCCAAACCTAGTCTACTACTTTTCATTGCCCATAGCCACCTTTGCCCAAAAGAAGTATTCCTTTACGGATTTCATGGCCAAAGTGATATAATGGACACAAATGAATCCGCTGCCAAAAGGCGGTCCGAAAGGGGAGGCATTATTATGAATGAATCTGAACTATTAGCGAGTGGCTATCGAAAATATACAGGAGAAAAGATCGATGTCTACTTCAATTTAAGCGTCTGCACGTACTCCGGCAACTGCGTGCGGGAGAACAATGCAATCTTCGACACGAAAAGAAAACCTTGGATTTTGGCTGATGCCGATACGCCTGAAGAAGTGGCGCGCGTCATTCATACTTGCCCATCCGGAGCGCTGAAGTATCGCTTGAAAGGCTCCGAAGAAATCTTGCCGACCTTTCCCCTAGGAGCCATGAAACCCGAACAAACTGAAGACAGCCCTGAGGAAAAAAATGATTGCCCGCCGGAAAAAACTAAAAAATAGCCGATAAACCACGCCTTCTACAAAAAAAATCACCCGCGAAAGATCTCAAGAATCCTTCGCGGGTGATTTTTTCGTTCTATTCTGCCGCAGCTATCTGCGTATTTCCCCGCGGCTCCCTCAAGGTCACCACAAATCGGAAGATCGCCAACCCAAGCGACGGAATCGGTCCGCTCCTCCGGCGAGGGTTCTCCCATCGGAGTACAGCGGTATCTTGCGGACTCATCTCCTGCGAGCTTGTCCTCATCGGAGCACAGACTTTAAATGTGATGCGTCCTCCGGCGTAGCCTCCGCTCGCCGGAGGAGAAAACCAGTGTGGCGTATCACATCAGCCATATGTATGAGAGCGCGGAGTATGCGAAGGCACTCCCTGTTGACTTGCCCCCCGAAGCAAGTAGTATAATTGATATGCATACGCTTCACATCCCAGGAGGAACCCACATGAAAAAAACGTTGTACTTGATGCGCCATGGCCAGACCCTTTTCAATGTCCGCAGAAAAATCCAGGGCGCCTGCGATTCGCCGTTGACGGAGCTCGGCATCCAGCAAGCCGGAATCGCGAGTGCCTACTTTGATGCAATCGACCTCGACCACGCCTACAGCTCCACAGCCGAGCGCGCCTGCGATACGCTGGAGATCGTGACGAACGAATTGATGCCCTACCAACGCCTGAAAGGCCTGAAGGAAATGCACTTCGGTACCTTCGAAGGCGAAAGCGAAGATCTGAATCCCAAAGACAAAAGTACCTTTTTCGTTCAGTACGGCGGCGAATCCGGCGACCAGGTAATGGAACGGATGGTCCGTACTTGCACCGAAATCATGGAACAGGATGATCATCAAAACGTGCTCGCCGTTTCCCATGCCGGCGCCTGCATCCACTTCCTGCGCGCATGGCAGGATCCCCGTGAAGTAGTGAAGAACGGCATCACCAACTGCTGCGTCTTCAAGTACGAATACGACGTAGAAGCGAAAACTTTTGCGCTGTTGGAAGTCGAACGGCATGGGTTTTAAGGTTCCTTGAAAACAAATCTGGATAAATAAGAAAAGTTAAGGAAATGCCTCGAAATAACGAGGCTTCCCTTAACTTTTTTGCGCTTTTCCCACATTTAATTGGTTACCGGAGAGTCCGAAAAGATGAATAACTTTCTCTTATTCATCTTTTTTGTTCCTGATTAGCCTGGAAACATGAATAACTTTTTATTATTCATCTTTTTCGGCTCCTAGTGCACTTAAAAGATGGATATCTCACGACTATTCATCTTTTCCCCTCAAAATCTTGCCAGCACAGTTCCTAATCCCACTCGGTTTTATCCTGCAAATCGAGACTGAAGCGTTTCAGCAGCCAGGCGTCCGCCAGGTCGATCCATTTGGCGGCATTTTGGTCTACCAACGTTTTAGCGTTGGCTGTAGCCTGCGTGGCAAGGCTCAATCCATGCGGACCTTCTTCAAATACGTGCATCTCAAACGGGATATCGCGCTCCGAAAGAGCCATCCCCATCCGTAACGTGTGCCCGACCGGAACAAGTGCGTCGGATGCGGTGGCCCACAGGAACATCGGCGGTGTTTTTTCGGTCACCAACAACGCCGGGCTCACTTCCTTCAGCGTTTTATCGCTAGGGGTCGCTTCTCCCAGCAGCGACGTTACGGAGGCATCAAACAGAAGGGTGCCCATTTCATCCTTTTCGGTCGCTTTCATGAACAGATAATCGCTCAACGTATAGCCCAAAATCGTAGCAGCGGGACGAAGTTTTTCTTCCGACACTTGGTAATAATCGGTCAGAATCGGTTTGTCCCAATAAACGGAATAGGTCGCGGCATTATGCGCACCTGCCGAGAAGCCGCATAATGCGATCCTCTCCGTATCTACCAACCACTCCCAACTATGTTCATGGATCGTCAACATGGCTTTGCCGATATCGCGGATGGCGGCCGGAAAGACTGTGTGTTCCCGCCTATCAACGCCTCCAAAAATGGATTCGAAGGCTTCTCCCTTTTCCAGATAAACAGAATAGCGCAGCACAAAGGCATGATAGCCCATCGCTGCAAACCGCATCGCCACTGGCTCAGCTTCCCGATCCGAACAGGAAAGATAGGCGCCGCCAGGGCAGATCAGTACGGCCGGACGCGTTGCGCCGTCCAGTAATTCCGGCGAATCCTGCAGTACATAAGTCGTCAGCGTGACGTCTTCCCGTTCCGGATACAATTTTATCGTTTCAACAATCATATTTTTGCCTCCTTGTACTTTTTGCTTTTCCCAGTTTTTCCACAAAACGGCGAGCTAGCGATCGGTCACCCATACGTGTGTGTTTAGCCCTCGTAAAAAAATGAAGTTTCGCCGTATCGGTGTGATTTCGCTATCCAAACAAACTGATACCGCTTCCACATATCCGTTCCTTTAAGCCATATTCCTTCCCTAAGCTGAAATATATATCAAAGCTTACGCAAGAAAAAGGAACCTGTCAACAGATACCTTTGACCATCAATTATTTTACAGCCAGTTGTTCAATCAGCCTATCAAATTATCCAAACTAAAAGAGGGGGCTGATTCCCCCATCACTTCAACTTTTTACTTGCTCACCAAATTTTTCTTGCTCCACTCGCCCATACTCTGCAGTATCGGAATAAAGCTCTCTCCCAATGGCGTCAAGGAATACTCTACTTTAGGTGGAACTTCCTTATAGACTTCCCAGTGAACCATCTGGTCTTCTTCCAATTCCCGCAATTGTCTTGTTAAGATCCCTTTTGAAATATTCGGCAACAACCGTTGAAGCTCATTAAACCTTCTCGTCTGCGTGCTCAGATTCCACAGGATGATGATTTTCCATTTGCCTGCGATGATGTCCTGCGTTTGCGTAACGGGGCAAACCTCTATTTGCTCCCCTACAACTTCTCCAAACCGACTTCTTGCCACGATAAACGCCTCTCTTCCGCATTAGTCCTGTTTTTGTGACTAGGTAATATTAAAGTGCCTACTTACAAAAAGATCCCTGATACCATATTATAAGGTTACAAAAGAAAAGTAAACATAAAAAGGGAGAGATGCAAAATGAAATTATTAGTAACGGGAGCAACAGGAAAATTCGGCTCGAAGGTTGTAGAAACGCTGTTGAAGACTGTACCGGCCAGTGAATTGGCCGTCAGTGTTCGTAACCCAGAGAAAGCGGAAGCGTTAAGGGCTCGTGGCGTGGAAGTCCGCCAAGGGGATTTTGATCACCCGGAAACACTGGATGCTGCTTTTGCAGGCGTTGATCGTTTATTGCTTGTTTCCGCGGATGGGGATAACGAAACAAGAATTCGTCAGCACGCCAATGCAGTGGCTGCGGCAGAACGCGCGGGCGTCGGGTTCATCGCGTACACCAGTTTAGCGAATGCAAAAGAAAGCCAAAACTTATTCGCCCCAACGCATCAGTTCACAGAAGAAGCAATTCTGAAAACTGGGATTCCCTACTCCTTCTTGCGCAACAACTGGTACTTGGAGAATGAAATTTCGGGAATTCAAGGTGTCCTGGCAGGAGCTCCATGGATCACATCAGCAGAAAACGGCAAGGTAGGTTGGGCACTTCAACAAGATTATGCAGAGGCTGCGGCTGCTGTCCTTTCCGGTGACGGGCAAGAAAACACAACCTACGAGCTTTCCGGCAAGGTATTGGCTCAGGAAGAAATAGCGGCAGCTCTCGGAAGTGTATTGGGCAAAGAAGTAACTGTACAACAAGTCGATGACGCTACCTACGCCGCTATTATGCAGGACGCTGGCGTGCCGGATTTCGTTATCCCTATCCTTGTTGAGATCCAAAAAAGTATTCGCGTGGGTTCACTGGATGTTGAGAGCAACGATTTCGAAAAACTCCTTGGTCGTCCAGCAACACCGATCCAGGAGGGTTTGAGCCAAATCGTGAATGGAATTACGCAAAATTAATTATTGCATTGAACCGTAAAAATGAGGTCCTTTATTCCCAGTGATTGACTGGAAATAAAGGGCCTCATTGCTTTTTAAAATAGAGTCTTCGGTAGCGTACTCATCCGACAATGATATTGCCTGTTATGCAACCCGATAGATTTCCGCCCCAAACGGAAACAATGCCAGCTTGGCGTGTTTGAAGTGCTGCAGCCCGAACGGAATGCCTACGATAGTCAGACAGAAGACGATGCCCAGGATGACTTCCTCAGCAGCCAATGCCAAGCCGCCCAACAGCATCCAGATTATATTCAACACTAAAGACGTGCCGCTTTCGCTGATGCGGATTTCCCTACCGAACGGCACAGCCGCCATCACCGCGAACTTGAAGCATTGCATACCGATTGGGATCCCGACTATCGTTAGGCACCACAAAACACCGATCACAACCCAGGAAATGAAGCTGATGAAACCACCCAACACAAACCAAATCAGATTCATTAAGAAATTCATGGCCTTTCCCCTCTCTTTCCCTTACATTATAATCCCTGTTCCGTACAAAGGCATCGGACTAAGTACTGAATTTTCCGCCTGAAATCATAAACTCAACGAAAACAGTACCACCTGCAGATTTTGAAAAAGTCAGTGCAATAAAAAAAATCCAATCAGCAACTTTTTGAATAAGCTGCCGATTGAACTTTTTACGGATGTTTAATTTTATTTTTCAAAGCCTGCTCTGACTTAATTGAATAACTGACGCAATATTCTGTGTTGTTTTTCTTATATTCTCATATCCCATCTCCAACGCTGTCTCTAATGAAGTGAGCTCAGAAAGAATGCTGAATACTGCCGTCACTCCATGTTCATAGACTGTCTCGTAATTACCAGTCAAGCTTCCTGCAATAGCGATGACTGGGACTTGATATTTTTGAGCAATTTTAGCTACACAAATGGGTGTTTTCCCATAAATCGTTTGGTGGTTTATTCCGCCTTCACCCGTTATCACCAAATCGGCATCACAAATCTTTTCTGCTAAACCGACCAATTCGCTTACCAACTCGCCGCCATTTTGCAGCTTAGCGTCTAAAAAGGCCATCAAAGCACCGCCTAAACCGCCAGCTGCTCCTGCCCCAGCAACAAACTCAATGTCCTTATTCAGATACTGGCGAATCAAACTGGCAAAATGTGCCAGATTTTTATCGAGTTGTTCTACTTGCTCAGCCGTTCCGCCTTTTTGAAACCCGTAAATATAAGAAGCGCCTTTAGGTCCGGTAAAAGGATTATCCACATCACAAGCTACTTTGATTTCAACTTCTTTTAATTTGGGATTTAATTCGGAAAGATCGATCGAAACTAAATCAGCCAAGCCGACTCCACCAGGAACGATTTGTTGCCCTTCTTTATCCAAGAGTTTACCGCCCAGGCACTGAATCATTCCAGCACCACCATCATTGGTCGCACTGCCTCCTATGCCAATCAAAATTTCCTTTACCCCTTTGTTTATAGCATCTTGAATCAATTCCCCGGTACCCCATGTGGATGTGATCAACGGATTTCGCTCTGAAGGGCTAACCAAGTCCAAACCTGAAGCTGCCGCCATTTCAATAATGGCTAATTTCCCATCTCCTGAAATGCCGTAAAATCCTTCTACCAATTCTCCTAATGGGCCATGAACAGTGAGCGTCTGAATTTTACCATTTGTTGTATCGACCAAAGACTGTACCGTTCCTTCGCCTCCATCGGCCATCGGAACTTTTAAGTATTCGGCATCAGGAAATACCTTTTTAAATCCTTCTTCAATAGCATTAGCTGCTTCTAATGCTGTCAAACTTTCTTTAAATGAGTCTGGTGCGATAACAATTTTCATGTAATCAGTCACTCTCCTTTATCTTTCTCCAAATCGTTTTCGTCTCAGTGAGATACTTCGCTTTACTTATTGATGAATGGCCATCTTTTTCATCTCATCAACCAAATAAGTTAAATACTCCAAATATAAGTGTAGAAATCACAGTAATGATCAACCCTATAAGAGACTCATAAGAAATTAATCTTAGTCTTTCTCTAAAATCCATCGTGACACTTCCCGCAGTTGCATGGAAGAAACTCCCGTGCGGCAAATGATCCAATACAGTAGCTCCCGCATGAACCATAGCTGCTCCTCCGATGTTACTGATACCAGCTTTTAATAGTGTTTGACTAAAGACACTACTTGCTACGGCAGCTCCCGATGTAGTAGATGCTGTTGCAGCTGACATGAATATCCCTGAAATTGGAGCCAGCATATAGGCAGGCAAGCCCATTGTTTCAATCCCGCTGATCAGTACCTCACCCAACGCCGAATTACTGATTATTCCGGCCAGTGTCCCCGTCCCTAACAATAATACAGCTACTCCAGACATCTTATTTAATCCCGAAATAGTATAAGCTGTGATTGAGGAAAATTTTCCCATCACAACTGTTCCGGCTATTCCTCCGACTGGCAATGCAATCATTGGGTCAATTGCAATACCGGCAATCGGCCTTAATGACAACAGAACAATCGCTACCAAAGGCGCCACAATCGCTTTCCCAAAAGAAGGAACTGACTGCGTTTCTTCCGACAATTCTTTTTCGGAAATGGAACTTCCTTTCAACACTAAACGTTTAGCGATAAAATAAGTGGCAACCACTGCGAAAACAGCAGGAATGACTCCCGCCAACATAACATTTGTTAAAGGTACACCAAAAGCTTCGGATACTGCTATCGTATTTGGATTTGGCGAAATAATATTCCCAGCCTTGCCTCCGCCAATCATTGCTAATAAAATAGCCGTTCTTGACATGTTTGTTTTATAGGCTATCGCCATTGCGATAGGAGCAACAGTAATAACTGCTATGTCAATAAACACACCTACTGCCGTAAGCAACATCGTTGCTAAAGCTAAGGCAAACAGAGCTTTTGAATGACCTAATTTTTTTATGATTGTTTGGGCAATAGATGAAGCTGCACCTGACTCTATTAGTATTCCTGCCAGAACACCAGCAGATAGTATTCTTAGAACTGCAGTGACAATTCCTTGCGCTCCTTGATTCATCAAACTGACGGTTTCTACCAAAGTAGCACCGCCTAATAACCCTCCGATCAGCGCTCCGCTAAATAATGCATATACCGGTGGAACTTTTTTAAAAATCAAAAAAATAGCTACTATCAAGCCCACTATTGCTCCTAAAGCACTTACTTGCACATCCATTAATTATTCCTCCCCAAATTTCAATACACAAATTGTAACCGTTTCACTTTCCGGAAGCATTAGCATACAGCACAAATGAGAAGCGCTCCCAAATGAATTTATTGTGCAATTTTCCATTTTTTGTATCTAATCTAATTTATCAACAATCAATGACAGATATAATTCAAATAAATCAGAATAAAAAAAAGGATTTTTTCCTGTAATCTCATGAATTTTACTCAATCGGTATTGGACAGTATTACGATGGACATACAATTCAGCAGCTGTCTGCTTGCTGTTACCACTATTTTTTATATAGGAATCCAATGTATTTTGTAATTCTAGGTTCTTATCATTCAGTTTCAGCTTATCATAACCCCGGAAAATAGAATTTTCCTTTATAGTAGGGATCATCTTTGATAAAAGTACATATAAAGAAACATCTCGAAACTGAAAAATTCTTTGGGTGACTTTTAATTTTTCTCCAACAACTAGAGCGTCTTTTGCTTCTTCGTATGATTTCCACCATTCTTTATGCTCACTATAAAAACTGCCAATGGAAATTGATATTTCCAATCCCAATCTGTCTAACTTCGTTAACCAAATTTTCAAAACTTGCAATGTTTTTTCTTCATTCCAAATCCCGTCATTGAGACTTACTTTTTTTAGTATCACCATTTCTCCTGTGAACAGGGTGGTATATAAATCGTGTTCTTCAATTAATTCCTTCAGCATATCTGTTAAGCGGCTTAATAATCTCAATTCATCGGTATTGCCTTTGATTACAATAGCCACCCTTGGTTCATTCAAGTTTAACTGTAATATTTTGATTTTTTTATAGAACAGGGTGTCATATTTATACCCTTTATTTATCAATTGTGTGATAACTTCTCGGTTGATGCGTTCATCAAGTTGAAGTTCTTTCTCAAGAATCGATTGTTCAATAATCATTTCAGCTGTCATTTTCACTAACTCGCCATAGCCTCTAATTTCATCTAATTTTCCTGTAATCCCTACTACACCTACAATTTCATCCCCTATTACAATCGGTAAATTCAGACCTTCCTTTACGCCTCCCCATAGAAGAGCATCTTCTGATTTTACCTCTATGGATTGCTTTTTGCGGATAACTTCAACCGCCACTTCATGTTTCATGGATATTCTTTTCGGGTCCCCAGATCCTATGATTTTACCTTCGTTATCCATAACATTCACATTATACGGAAGTATTTTCATCGTGCGATTTACGATATTTTGAGAAATTTCTGATGTTAAAGTTGCATGCATATTTCCACTCCCTCTCAATTCTCTTCGACAACGCATGTTTATATACACCACTTTACAACTTTTCACGCTCATCGGGGCATAAACATACAAGCCACCCGTTGCCAATTGACCTTGTTCATTCATCAGACTAAGTACTGAATTTAACTGCGTTAATAATTGTTTCGTTGTGACTCAATTATACCCGACCGAAAAGGTTCATGCTTTTTTGCGCTTACAGATACTACAGCAGCAAGGCTTTGAGATCGTTTTTTATGCGAGAAGTTTCAACTGTTTATTTCCAAACTAAAAAAAAATCCCCATAACCGCGTATACAACGCGACTTATGGGGATATTTCGTTTTAAATTTATCAAGATCAGTCAGCCAAGACAATATTACTAGATACTAATAAGTCAATCCTGGGTTGAAGAATCCAACCAAAACGCCGACAAAGGCAACGACTACCAAAATCAACATGACTTTAATTGGGGACATGTTCTTTTTGGACAGCAAATACCAGCAGCCTACTACAAATGAAGCAGTCAATAAGCCTGGGTATACGGAGTCGAATTTGTCTTGCAGCGTCAAAATGCTGTTTCCGTCTGATCCAATCAACGCGAACGATGTTTTGACACTTACCCAAGTAGCTGCAACCGCCCCGATGACCATTCCGCCTAATAAAGTGATCGATTCACGTAACGCCAACCCTTGTGGTCCTACTAAGAAATCAACAGCTTTACCGCCTAGTTCATAGCCTTTGAAGTAAAGGAATTTCATCCCGAAGTAGGCAATCAGGTTCCACACGATCATGTAGAAAATTGCGCCTAAGGGTGAGCCATCCGTAGATAAGCCCAGTGCGATACCAAGTAAAATCGGAATCAGCGTTCCAACGATCAGGGAGTCACCGATACCCGCCAAAGGTCCCATCAAACCGGCACGCAAACCATTGATCGTTTCATCATCGACATCCGCTGCCCCGTTGGCACGAGCAACTTCCAACCCGGCTGTGATACCGACTACGACTGTACCTATTTGTGGTTCCGTATTGAAGAAGGCAGTATAGGTCTTCATCGATTTTGCTTGATCTTCTTTTTTATCATAGAGTTCTTCAACGATCGGCAGCATCGAACATAGATAGCCAAATGTTTGCATATGTTCTTGGGAGAAACAGGTCAGGTTTCCGTAATACCAGTTGTGGAAAGATTTCGTCAATGTTTTTTTGCTTAATTCCTTAGCCATCATCTTAAATGTCCTCCTCTTCATCGCCGCTTACTGAAACCACTCTTTGCAATGACAGCAGTTTGATGCGATAGTTGATTAAAGCAAACATAGCCGCAACCACTGTCGCTGAAACCAAGTTGATCCCTAATGAAGCAGCCAACGTAAAGCCAAAGAAGAAGGGAATGAAGTCTACTGCTTTGGTAACGATTTGTTTCAACAGAATCGCAATCCCGACGCAAGGAAGCAAGGATCCGACTGTGAATAAAGTTTTCATTGCCAAGCCGTCCATCGGTAAGGTTTCTTTGATCAACTCAACGACATCGGCTCCCAATTTACACATGATCAAGGTTGGGATAAAGGAGAAGAAGAAATGGGAAATCCAAGGCAAGCCCATATTGACTGCATATAGCTTACGGAATTCGCCTTTTTCCACCGCTTTCCAACCGATGTGTTGCCATGCCAAGTTAGCTGTTGCAGTTCCGTAAAATAATACGGTACCCAAAGTCCCGACCATCGTACCGAATGATGTAGCCAATGCTGCACCTTCCACGCTAAGAGCCGCCAAGCCATAGCTTTTTAGAGCGACCATCGCAAGCGGGATACCGATATAACTGACCGCGCGAACGTCAGCTGAGACCGTTCCACCAGGAGTGACCAATGCGATGTACACGATTTGCATTGCAGCACCGACTAAAATACCCGTTTGGATATCGCCTAAGATAATGCCTGATACTAAACCACCGATTAAAGGACGACCTAATGTATAATTTCCGAATGATGTACCGCCTAAACCAGGCATACTTGATAAACAGGCGAACAGCCCTAGCATAGCTGCTTGAATCCAACTGATTGTCATGATTTCTTCTCCCCTTTTGTTTTATTATTTAAACCCAAATTTGCTTCTGAAATTTTCCCAGGTTCCGATTGAAACATCAGGCAGCAAGGCAAATTTAATTTTATACCCAGCTTGATGCATCGCTTCAAAAGCCTCTGCTTCTGCTTGTGTGATCGATTGGTTATTTCCCAATTTCGTAGCACCTTCACGGTCATTGCACGGACCTACGATCACAGTATCGATTCCGGGTTTGAATTTTTGATCCACCAAAATCTTTTTCATGTCCAAAGGATCTTTGGTGATCAGGAAATAGCGATCTTTGCTGTCCAATACTTTTTGATTTTTTTGTTGCCATTCCTCATTGGTCCAAATGAACGTTTTTAAACCGCTGGCACTCTTATAGGCCGCTTTCAGAACGTCACTCTGAGCCGCCTTATCATTCACAGCGACTAACCCGTCACAAGGGTACTCTTTTGCCCAACGCGTACATGTTTGCCCGTGGATCATCCGATCATCAATCCGAATAAATGATACTGTCATTTCTCTTTCCTCCTCTAAATTTCGTCGTCTTCTTCTGGTTGTTCTAATTTGAATTCCTGCAAAGCTGCTTTCGCTTCGGATACGACCGTAGCGGTAAAAGTTTCTTTATCCAAGCTGTCTTTCATCAAAACGGAAGTTAAAGCCAATGGCAAGTTCATACCGCCGATAGTAATTGTATTGGCAAGTTTGCCTTCATCCGCTAAAACATTCAATGAAGTTGTCAAAGGTGAGCCGCCTACAATATCAGCAAGCAAGATGATTTCATCCTCCCCAGTCACAGCTTGAACAGCTTGCTTGAACATCAAAGCAAACTCATCCGCTGTTTTCCCATCAGGCAATCCAACTGCGATCACATCATCCCGTTTTCCAGCCAGCATATCCAACGATGTCTTTAAGCCCGTCGCAAAATCGCCGTGGCTTACCAGAACCACATATTTCAAATTATTTTCCTCCTTCGCGTATATCAATTAGCCTCTAAAGAATACCACCCATAGAAGCGCTTGCATCGTGTCGGGTGTCAACACATTCATGTGACATTTGGCATGAAATAACGAAAAATGTTCACTACCGGACTGCGGTTTTGGCGGTGGGATACCCCGCCAAATTGGGTTTGGAGGGGTATCTTGTGTTGTCCGCGGACGTTTTGCCCCGCCAAATGTGTTTTGGCGGGGAATCTCGTGTTGCCCTTGGACATTTTGCCCCGCCAAAGGGGTTTTGGCGGGGTATCTCTGCGCATAAATTCAATTCCCATACAAAAAAAGCCCTGCTGCGATAGGCTATTCCTATCGCAGCAGGGCTTTTCTTGTTGCATTCTACAGCGGATTCCTCGGACTTAACAGACCTCATCCTCCGCGTGACATTTGTCATTCCGATTATTTTAAAAGATTATCGATTTCTTTTTCGATGTCGACCAGCTCATCATCAATTTTGTTTTCATTCAATGCATTCGTGATCAGATAATCGCATCTTTCGATGATATTGTTGTATTTTTTGAATTTCGGTTCGATCACCGCATTTTCGATGATGTCATCCAACACATCTTGTTTTAAGGAATAATTGCTCATGGCATCCTGATCCAGCAGCGCTTTGGTGCTGTCGCTGGCCATCACACTCTTCAAAGCGGAAGCCCCTTGCGAATTTTCAAATAGTTCCTGTTGAATTTCTTGATCAATCGTTAAGGTTTCCAGAAACTCAAAAGCTAATTGTTGCTGTGTCGTTTTGGAATTTATCGCTATCAAAGAGGTGGCTATTTGGGAAGTCTTTTGATTAGCGATTGTCCCGGGCATCGCCAAGCAACTCCATTTGAAAGTAGAATATTTACTGACGCGATAAGGATATGGTTGATAAGTCCGGTATTGCGCAAACGTCAACGGGCAAAAAGCGACATTGCCTTTATCGAAGTCCTCTGACGATACTTGATAGCCCTTATTCAGGTCTTTCAGTTTTTGAATATAGGATAGGGCTTCTCTTACATCGCTTTGATTCAGATTGCTTGAGGCACCCTCCTCATCAAACAAGCTGATGCCATAACCATTGACCGCATCTTGCCATTTAAAACCATAGGAGCCATACTGATCGATCGTGCCATCACCATCCGTATCCTTGGTTACTTGTGCACAGATTTGATAAAATTCTTCGATCGTCCAATTACCCTCAGGTATCACGATACCTTCCTTTTCCAACAGATCGCGATTGACGCACATCATGGTCGGGTTGATCTCATAGGGTAAGGCATATTGCGTATTTTGGTAACTGCCCGAACTGAGCGCACTTTCATAGAAGATATCAGTACTTACGTTGTTAGCTTTGATCAATTCATCCAACGGCATCAATGCGCCCAATGAAGACAACTTATTGAAATCTTCAGCCAATACCATAAAAACATCCGGTTGCTCCCCGCTGGCGATATTGGAAGCTAACCAGGCTGAATAATCTTGTTTCAAGATGCCGCTCTTATACTCTATCGTTACGTTAGGATGTTCCTTTTCGAATTTTTCGATGGCATCATCGATCACTTTATAACTTTCCGCATTGTAGACATCCCAATTGCTGCCGGTGAACATCCCCAGCGTAATCGTGACTTCCCGGCGAGAGCTGACAAACAGATAGATCATCAACAGACTAAAACCGATTAATGCGAGGAATACCTTTTTCATTTTAGTCATGATCATTACCGAAGTCTTTTGTCGTTTGTCCCGTTTGGACTGCCCAAATGGCCAGTTGGGTCCGATCCCTTAAATCCAATTTGGACAAAATGGTGCTGAGGTAATTCCGGACCGTTCCCTCCGACAAGAACAGCTTTTGCGATATTTCTTTGTTGGACAGGCCGAATCCCACTTGTTGGATGACCTTCATTTCACGGTTGGAGATATCCGCAACATTTTTGTCATGCACTTGGATCGCATAACTGCTGGTTACCATTTGCGAGAATTTTTTGAACACTTTAGTGGCGATATCCGGGTTGATCATCGCGCCCCCATTGATGACGGTCAGAATGGCTTGGTGCAAGCCGTCCATGCTGACGCCTTTCAACAAATACCCGCTGGCGCCGTATTTTAAAGCACTGAACACAAATTCATTGTCATCGAAAGTAGTCAGGATAATGATTTTAATTTCAGGGTATTGTTCCTTCACCATCTTCGTGCAGTAGACGCCATCCATTTTGGGCATCCGGATGTCCATCAGAATGACATCCGGTTTGCATTTCTTGATGCTTTCCAGCACTTCAAAACCATCAGCTACGGTTGATACAACTTCAAGATCCGGTTTCGTTGACAAGACAATTTCCAAGGATTGTCTAATCAACTCTTGATCATCGGCAATCATTACTTTAATCATAATTTATTCCCCTTTCGATCGGTATTTCTATGGCAGTCCGGAAACCGTTCTCGCCAGAAAATCTGATCGTCCCATTTAAGATAGAAACGCGTTCACACATCTGCTTTAACCCATAACCACATTTGATGCTTTCGCAACCCGTGCCATTATCTTGGATGATGATGACATATTCATTATCGTAGACGAACATATTGATTTCAATTTCCGTAGCATGCCCATGCCGCAAAGAATTGGTGATCGATTCCTGGATCATCCTGAAAATGATATCCTCTTTGGTATTCTCAATATCAACATTATCCCATTTGTAATATAAATCTATTTTCAGATTGGATACGCCTTCATACTCGGCGATCATTTTGGTCAATCCATCTTTCAGCGTGCTGTCTTCCAAAACGCCCGGGCGCAATTTATACAAGGAACGCCGCACATCTTTGATGCCCATCCTGACAACGTCGCTGACCAGCAACAGTTGCTGTTTCGTTTTTTCCGGATCGATATCAATGATGGCAATGCAGGCATCGACACCCGCCGATATTCCGGTCAGAGCATGGCCCAGCGTATCGTGTATTTCCCTGGAGATTCTTTTCCGTTCGTTATCTTCGCCGATTTTTTCAGTCAGATTGGCATAGTTCTTCAATTCGACATTTACGCGTGAGACCATCGCCAACTGTTCTCCGACCCGTTGTTTTTCTTTTTGTTGGACAAATAAAGAAGTCGCCAGAAAAGAAATGAAGCCAACGATATTCAGCGAAGCAAGGATGTTTCTGAAGAACAAGATCAACGTTCTGGCTCCGCTGGGATAAAAATTAATATAGGTTTCAATTGACGGCATTCTGACAATGAGCGAAAGAATGGCATAATCAGAGATGATCAGCAGTCCAAAGCTGACGACCAACAGTGCGGGCCAATATTTAATTTTCTTTGTATTGTACAAAATATCTGCGAACACCAACAACACGATGCCATTGTAACTGCCGTTCAAAACGATGATCAATGTGATCATCACGATAATTTCCAAATAGATCAGCCAATAAACGATGTAACTGTCTTTCGTGCGGAAGTACATACTCGCCAGTAATACCAAGAACAACAGGATCGCCCCAAAAAAGGTCTTTTCCGGAGCCGGAGGGACATAAGAGAGGTTTTCCAAAAACGCCGAGGCATATCCGTGGGCTTGTAAATATTTTGTCGAAAGCAAAAAGATGGAGGCATTAAATAACACAATAATAAAATTTAGTAGCAATAAGGAATTATGAATATAAGCTATATCCTTCATTCCCGTGTAAATTATAACGAGGAATGCAAAAAACATTGATATAAAAGGAATTTTCTGGCTATTCCTATTGAATTTCCGCACTTTCCACGTTATAATTATAACGTGGAAAGGCGTGATTTTATGAGTTTAGTATATGTAACCAACAAAAAGAACGGCACTACCTATGTTTACGAATCAACCAACTATTGGGATAAAGAAAAGAAACAGTCGCGCAGCAAGCGTGTCTGCATAGGAAAACTGGACGAAGCTGGGAACCTGGTTCCCTCTAAGCGATTGGCTATGCCGCCGGCATTAGCACCTGCAAAGCAAGGGCCGGTACCATCCACCGTCATGAAACGAAGCTTCTACGGAGCGACCTATCTGTTTGACAAAATCGGAGAACTGCTTGGTGTTACAGCCGATCTAAAAGCTTGCTTTCCTGAAAGCTATAAGCAGATACTCTCGATTGCCTACTTCTTGATTTTGGAAGATCGCAATACGATGCTTCGTTTTCCAAAGTGGGATCGCACTCATTCCCATCCTTACGGCAGCTGTATTCCCTCGCAAAGAAGCAGCGATCTGTTTGCCTCGGTTACGGAAGAAGCTAAAAATCGTTTTTTCAGCCTGCAGGCTAAGCGACGGACGGAGAATGAATATTGGGCTTATGATACTACCAGTGTTTCCTCCTATTCAGAGTCTCTTAAGCAAGTCAAATACGGTATCAACAAGGACCACGATCCGCTTGCGCAGATCAATCTTGCTTTGTTGTTTGGTGAAGAATCTGGCTTACCGTTTTACTACCGCAAGTTAGCAGGCAATATAAGCGATGTCAAAACAGTGAAGCACTTGCTTGCCGATCTAGGCAATCTTGGTTTTAGCAAGGTCAAACTCGTAATGGACCGAGGGTTTTACAGCAAGGAAAATATCGATGCCTTGTACCAAAATCATTTGAAATTTTTGATGGCCACAAAAGTATCCCTGAAATACGTGCAGGAAGAACTGAACAAGGTTCGAGATAACATCCGAACACGCGCTAATTACAATGCCAGCTACCAACTTTACAGCCATACTGCAACGATAGACTGGGAGTATTCACAGAAACGCCCGTACAAAGGCGATGTGATTGAAGGGAAACGGCGGATGTACCTGCATCTTTATTTTAGCGGTGAAAAAGCACTGGAGCACGAGAACCGTTTCAATGCGCTTCTTGATCGGCTCGAAGCAGAACTAGTTTCCGGGAACCGCAAAGCAGAACACGAAAAGCAGTACGCTAAATACTTCGAAATCACTTCAACACCAAAACGCGGGACAAAGGTAACCCCAAAACAAAAAGCCATTACCCAAGCAGAAAAAGACTACGGATTCTTTGCCCTCATCAGCAATGAAATCAAGGATCCCATCGCCGCTTTAGATTTGTACCGTAACAAAGACATCGTTGAGAAAGCCTTTGGAAATCTTAAAGAGCGGTTGAATTTACGGCGCACAGCCGTTTCATCAGAAAGTTCGCTTGAAGGAAAATTATTCGTGCAGTTTATTGCATTGATCTATTTATCGTACATCAAAAAGCAGATGTCCGAAAAAGGGCTGTATAAAAATTATACGATGCAGGAATTACTGGACGAATTGGATGTCATTGAGGCATTTGAAAATCCAGGCAGTGCAGTGCGAGTGGGTGAGATTACGAAGAAGCAGTCGCAATTATATAACACCTTAGGTGTTGTGCCCCCGACCACGTTATAATTTTTTGGGAATCTAGGCTATATGCTTCGTCCCTAAATTGATCATTATTGCCACCCCGAAACATCATATTCGCTGATATTGTCCTTGGTTATTAAGCTAACCGGTACAACAATCGACTTTTCATAATGTTCATTATTAATAATTTTATAGGCTGCTTCAATCGCTTTTGCCCCCATCGTAGTAGGCGATTGCGCTGCAGTTCCCTGGACTTCATCACTGTCAATCAATAGTTTTTTCATATCCGGTGAACCATCCACGCCATAGACCAGCACTTCATGATTGACTTGTTTATCTTTTATTGCCGCCAAAGCCCCCAATGCACTCGGGTCATTCAAAGCCATGACAACATCGAAATCAATTTTTTTATCAATGATTTCCATCATTACGGGCATGGCGACTTCCGTTTGGCCCAAACACTCTTCACTTGCAACAACTGTATAATTAGCATTATCTTTGATAGTATCCAGAAAACCGTTGATCCGGTCAACAGACGATAAAGCAGCGCTGTGTTTTAAAAGCACAATCTTTGCCGAAGACAGATTGCGCATCATATCCTTGGCACATTGCACGCCAGCATCATAATTATTGGATAAAACAGTCGTATCGGCAATCGTGTCGTCATCCAGCTGCGCATCAATGACGATTATCTTGATGCCTTTTTCTTTGGCTTTTTTCAAAAAATCATTCACTTTCGAATAATCAACCGGGTTGATGATCAATACATCAATCCCCATCTCGATCAGGTCATTGATTTGTTCGTTTTGTTTATCGACATCCAAAGCTGGATCACGGGTGTATAAGATATCCCCACGATCATTGATTTGTTTTTCTATTTCATCTGTTATGGCCTTGTAAAAGCTGTTATTCATGGTCATATAAGTGGCACCAAAAACAATTTTTTTACTGTCATACCTTACGAATTTATAATTATAATAGATGGATGAAACCGCGATGACACAAACAGAGACAATTATAACCATCATTTTGCTTACATTTCGCACCCTATCATCACTCTCCCACCTCACAGTCTATATACTTTTGTCACATATGTAAATTGACAAAAGTAATTTTATGCAATCACTTCCATTTTTTATCTCCTTCTGCATGGGTATAAACCTGCGTCCGAATTCGGCTGGGCTCAGAACCATCCCCCAAAAAGAAAACAGCAAGCCCCCAGTCTCCGATTGGATATCGGAAATGGGGGCTTGCTGTTTTAAATAATTTAGCGGTAGAGAAGTCACTATGCCATCAAACTTCACAACATAGTCCGGGAGCGTGCGTCGACTTCGGTGACTTTGCCTTTGCGGAGGACCGGATGCTTGATTTTGTTTACTATGTTTGGAATTTCTTAAAGGAATATTGTGACACCCAAATCAATTCATTATTCCAAATAAAAAACTTGTCTTAAACTTTTACTGATCGGACTATTATCGTCGTTTGTCTTCATGATTGGGGCCATATATTCCCACCATTTTTTGCAAATCTCCGTATTGCTGAAGCTCTCATAGGTTTCTTTGTCTTTCACTTCCACATATGCAAATAAGGTATCCTTCTCTTCATCTAAAAAAATTGAATAGTTTGAAGCACCGTACTCCTTTAGGCTATTACTCATTTCAGGCCATAATTCTGTATGCCGCCTTTCATATTCTACTTGATTCCCAGGATAGAGATACATAATTGAAGCCAATCTGTACATTTTGCTAATCTCCCTTATTGAGTATTTTAGAACTAAATTCATCCCATATAGTATTGTCTATTTTCTTTTTTACATCGAGTAAAATATCTTCGGGCATAATTGTGTTAATGAAAACACGATAACTGGAAGCATTATCGTGTTTCATATTGTGATTGTTTCATAAATGGAGTCTGGGAATAGATCAGTCATCACTTTTCTAGTACCTACCATATAATCGCCAATCCTAGTATTCAATTCAACATTTGTTGGTTAATCCAAAACACTCTCATTCGTCATGTAGACTATAAGATATTTTTTAAAAAATATCTTTCCATTGATCAATATTTTCAGCATCAAATTTAAACGGTTCGCCCAATAATACTTCTGTTCCACCATCCATTGCTTCAGTTACCTCTTTAGTTCCCAAATCTCCTGCATCAAAAGTATCACCTAGTTCACCTGAAATATTTCCATCAGCCATTTCAGCTAAAGTATATCCCGCTAGATAGCCCATATCAATAGGGTTCCACAGATACATGTATGGCGTAACATCTGATTCAATATATTCGGCCATTTCTGATGGTAATCCTAAACCTGTTACTTTAACGTTATCTCCGATTCCTTTATCTGTTACTACTTTTGCTGCAGCAGCTAAAGCTACAGTAGATGGAGCTACAATTACTTTTAAATCTGGATAAGATTGTAATAATGCTTCTGTTTCGGAAGTCGATTTATCACGTAAATCATCACCATATGCAATTTTTACTATTTTTAGATCTGCATATTTTTCATCACTATCCATAACATTCTGCATTTCTTCAATCCAAGTATTTTGATTGGTTGCTGTACTCGTTGCAGATAAAATGGCTATCTCACCAGCACCGTCAGCCATGTCCAATGCGGACTCAGCTAACACGCGACCAATTCCTACAGGATCAGCTTGTTGAATATGGGTATTTCTAGATTCCGTATTTACAGCGGAATCAATACTTATAATTTGGATTCCTTGGTCCCTTGCGGCATTCAATGCCGGTTGTAATGCATCTGGATCATTAGCTGATATGGCGATCCCGTCTACTCCCTGAGCGACTAACTCTTGAATCATATTTATTTGTTGCTCAGCTGTAGGAGAATCTGGTGCTTTCGTAATGGCTGTATACCCTTGTTCTTCAATCGAGTTTATAAAACCTTCCATAAGTTTTTCTCCAAATGGGTTACCCGTATTTTTGTAAACAAATCCAAAACTTTTCACATCATCAGTAGATCCTGTTTCTCCTTCAGAACCGGAATTTGTACATCCTGCCAATAATACTGCTGTTGCTGCTAAAAAATATAGTGTTTTTTTCATATTCTTTCATCCCCTTAAATTTTTTTATTTTTTATTTTGATTCTAGTAACTAATACTGAAACGATTAACAGTACCCCAATAATTAGAGTGATTGTTTGGCTGCTTACATTTGCAATCCCTAAGCCATATCTCAAGAATCCAATTATGAATACTGAAATAATTGGGCCTAGTATTCTACCAATACCGCCACTCGTGTTGACACCTCCTAATACAACCATAGCAATTACTTCAAGTTCATAGCCCATACCAATATCCGCTCTAACACTTGACATTCTAGAAGTTAAGAACAGAGAAGTAACTGCCGCCATTAATCCCATTAAGGTAAAGACAATGATAATATTTCTATTAACCTTGACTCCGGAAATAATACTAGTTCGTTTATTGAAACCAATAGCATATATTTCTCTGCCAAATACGGTTTTGTGGAGAACAGCGGTAAATAGTATCGCTACTACTATAAATACAAGCATAATAATAGGAATACCTGCTACAGAGCCCCATCCCAAGTTGGTATACCAAGTGGGGAATCCAGATATCGAATTATTTTCCAATAGAACATAGGAAAAACCTCTAAAAATTGTTTGAGTAGCAAATGTCAGAATCATTGGAGGAAGTTCCGAAAACTTAGTATTCAATAAACCGTTTAAAAATCCGCAGATAACCCCTGTAAATAAACTTGTGACTATTGCCAACCACATGGGTGCCCCTGATTGGAAAGCCAAACCCATCATAACAGCAGACAAAGCAACTATGGATCCTACAGAGATATCAATCATCCCTAATAAGAGGATGAAAGTCATTGGTAAAACCATAAAGGCTTTATCCATAAATGACATTGGTGCAGTCAAAAATGTATTTACAGTAAAGAAATTTCCCGAAATAGAAGAGTTAAAAGTAATAATCAATATGAGGATAACAACCAACAACCATTCCCACTGCATGAAAAAGGATTTAATACTCTTATCTTTTTTCGTAGATAATTCATATTTCCACTTGAGTTCTTCCATCTATATTGCCCTCCTTTTCAATGCATCTTTCTTTTGACGCTTTTGAATATAAAGATTCAAAAGAATAGCAACTAATATAATGAACCCTGTAATGAAATCTTCCCAGAATGTAGATATATTTAATAATGGTAAAGCATTATTCAAAATACCTAGCATAAGTACACCTAGAATCAAACTGGAAATTTTACCGACTCCGCCTCGTACACTCACTCCGCCTAATACGCAAGCTGCAATAACCGACATTTCATAGCCGACGCCTGTATCCCCTTGCGCTGATGCATACTTGCTAACCCACAGTACACCTGCTAAACCCGCAATTAAGCCATTTAATACATATGCTGTCACAATGGTACGATTGGTTGCAATCCCCGTTATACTCGTTGCTTCGTAATTAGATCCAACAGCGTAAATATTTCTACCAGTCTTCGCATATTGTAGAAAATAGTAGAAAATGGCAAATGTCGTGATCGAGAACAGGATTAGGTTATTCAAACCGAAAAGACTTCCTGTGGACAACGATTTGAAGGCTGGTGTCATCTGATGAGCGCTGATCCAAGCATTATTACCGACAACATATGTCAATCCTCTATGCACATTCATCATTCCTAATGATGCAATTGTTGGATTAATTCGACCTTTTGAAACAAGCAAACCTAAAATGAGTCCCGTAACTATTCCAATCATCATTCCCAATAAAAGAGAGAAGACAACTGGCAAATCAGGGTAAATACTTACAAAACGAGCTGCAGACATTCCGGATAACGCTAAAACCGCTCCGATGGATAAATCTATCCCTCCAGTTAGCATTACTAGCATCATTCCGACCGAAAGCATTCCTAATAAACTAGTATTCTTTAGCAAATCTGTGATATTGGTACCCGTGAGAAATTGCGGATTCTTCATTTGAATATAAATCATAGCAATGATCATAAATACGAGTAACCCTATTTCTTTTACGTTCATATTCTTAGTTAGATTCTTATACCTATTTTTTTTAAGAATATTTTCACTCATTTTACCACCACCTTTTTAAGATTCTGACATTGCATACTGTAATATTTCCTCTTGAGAAGTATTTTTGGTATTTAGTTCAGCGGAAACCTTACCTTCTTTGATGACAATGATTCGATCACTCATACCCAAAACCTCAGGCATTTCTGAGGATACTAATATGACTCCATATCCTTTTTCAGCTAATTCTCCCATTATTTCATACATTGCAGCTTTTGCTCCCACATCCACTCCCTTTGTTGGCTCATCAAGAATGATGACTCTCAAGAATGAAGTCAATATTTTAGCTAATACAACTTTTTGTTGATTCCCACCTGATAAATTGGATACTTTATCAAAAATAGAATTAGCCTTTACGTTAACTCTTTCGCCGAAAGTTTTTGCAACTTCAAATTCTTCTTGGGAATTTATCCAAAATCGATTGGTCATTTTTCTCAAATTGGTCAAGGTTATACTTTTATATATTTCTAATTCAGTTATTAACCCACCTTCATGTCTATTTTCTGATAATAATCCAATACCATTTTCTAAAGCATGGGATGGTGACTTGGGTATGAAGGTCTCACCCATTAATTCGATACTACCTTCATCATGTTTTTCTAAACCATAAATGGTTTCTACGATTTCAGTTCTCCCTGCGCCCACCAATCCCGTCAAAGCAACAATTTCTCCAGCTTTTACTTCAAAATTTATATTTTTGAAGTAACCAGTTCGTGATAAATTATTAACCTTCAAAACAGTATCTCCGATTACTAATTCTTTTTTGGGGAATAGCGTATTAATTTCTCTTCCCACCATTGCTACGATTAAATCGTGATTCGAAATTTTATCAACATCCCAAGTACCTATATATTTTGAGTCACGTAAAACGGATACTTTTGAAGCTAAACGATACATATCTTCAAATCTATGGGAAATGAATATAATAGACTTCCCTTGATCACGTAAATCCTCCGCTATTTTATAGAGTTCCTCACTCTCGTTAATTGTAAGGGATGCAGTAGGTTCATCCATGATGATAATGCGGGCATTTTGAGAAAGTGCTTTCGCAATTTCTACAATTTGTTGCTGGGCTACCGACAACTCTCCCATTATTCGGCGGGCATCAAAATTTGCACCAATTTTTTCTAACAATTGGTTTGCTTCGCTGTTCATCTTTTTCCAATTTAAATAATTAATTTTTCCAGCTGTATACTCGTGGCCTAAAAATATATTTTCCGTTACCGAAAGGTCAGGGTAGCTTGTTGAATGCTGATAAATAGCTGCAATCCCAGCTTTTTTAGAATCATTTGTATTCTTAAAACTAACTTCTTTCCCATCTAGATAAATTTTTCCTTCTTCCGGCTGGTGAACTCCGGTCATCACTTTGATAAATGTAGATTTACCAGCACCATTTTCTCCCATTAATGCATGAATTTCTCCTGCCTTTAATTTGAAATTCACATTATCCAGAGCCTTGACACCTGGGAAAATTTTTGAAACTCCCTCTAATTGAAGCACGTAATCTTCCATATTAATTCCTCCTTTATCTCATTATTTTTAAATGGAGTAATGCTTTTACTACAAGTCTCCTTTACTGACACCTAATTGTAACCGCTTTTAATTGCATCCATAAGTAAGTTTTGGATAGTTGCCGCTGAGATACCTTTATTTTTACAAAAAATATTTATCCTGCAAGGCCACCCTATTTTGAAAGCGCTTAAAAATAAATGCAATTACTGTCATATCATGTCTATTTTGACAATCATAATCTAGAGCCTGAAGTAATAATATCAGCTACTATACAGTACTATATTTACTTACTAAACATCTCCGCAATGAAAATGTTTACATTACTATTAAACAACTTAATCTTTTATGTTACAATGTCCATAAATACGTTTTGAGTACCAATTATACAGGAGGTGTTAGAATGCAACTTATCAAATTCCTAATGGAAGAGACTATTATTGAAAAGGAGCAGAAAAAGAGGCATGTATTTGTTCCGGACTTACCAGATTTGGACAACCTGCAGACAAAAGTGCCCAAAATCAAGAACAACTTTTTTTTCGAAAACAAGGATATCTACATAAGCAAACATAGTCGCTACGCCGCCTATCCCGAGCACTCGCATCAATTCCTCGAGCTTAATTACATCGTGAAGGGTGAATGCCGCCAACTCATCAATGGCGTCCCATATCTGTTGAAGGAAGGCGATATCCTGCTGATGGACACCGGCAGTGAGCATTCGATTGAAGCGCTAGGGAAAGAGGATCTCCTATTGAACATCCTATTCAATAATAAGAGTATTTCCATCGATTGGCTCAAGAACATGAACCATAACGATAGCATCCTGTATAAAATGTTACTTACCAATAATCAACAAGGTTCAAATCATACAAACTATATTCTTTATAGAAATGAACAAAACGAACACATCCAGCAAATCATCAACAGTATGTTGAACGAATATTTTTTCCCTAAGGTCTTTTCCAGCAAAATTATCAGTAGTTACTTGCCCATCCTTCTTTATGAATTGGCGCGTTCCTTACCATACGAATACAATGAGAATTTCAGCGAAAAAGATCCTTTCTACGAGGTCCTCCAATTGATAGACACAGAATTCGAGACAATTACGCTTAATGAAGCCTCAAAAATATTAAATTTCAACAAAAACTATTTGAGTAATATGGTTAAAAAACGAAGTGGCCAAACCTTCACAGAATTGCTCAACGAGAAAAAATTATTGAAGGCAAATCTATTGATCGAATCCACTGAAATACCAATCAATACCATATTATCTGAAGTAGGCTTTTCGAATAAAACCTACTTCTATAAATGCTATAAAGAGAAATTCCAGAGATTACCTTCTGATGTCCGTAAAAAATAGGACAAATAAAGAAAAGAACACGAGAAAACATCAGCCATGAAGCTAAGCAATTCCTGAAGTTCCTGACCAAATCATTCTCGGATTATATATGAGGCTCGCGTAGCTATGCCCCAAAAATAAAAACAGCAAGCCCCCAACCTCCGATCTGATGTCGGAAATTGGGGGCTTGCTGTGTTTTACTGAATTTATTTAATGTCTACTGAATAATTAACAAACCTTATCATAACAGCGTTTTTAGATGTTTTTTGGTATAATAGATGCATGGAATCCAGGGCAAAACACCAAAAACCCGTGCACTTTTTTCAAAAATGATACGAAGAGGCAATGAAAATGTACAAAAAGCAGACGAATCGGCAATTAACCATTTATGACTTCGATCAGCCATTGGGCCTTACGATGAACCCAGAAAACCGTTGGGTCAAAAAAGCGGATTCGATTCCCTGGTCAGTCATTGAAGATAAGTATGCTGCTCTGTTCAACAGTGACAGAGGAAACATCGCCAAACCGGTAAGGATGGCACTAGGTGCCTTGATTATTCAAAGCGAATTTCAGTATGCAGATACCGAAGTCGTCAATCAGATTCGCGAAAATCCCTATCTGCAGTACTTTGTCGGACTACCTTCCTATAAGGATGAAAAGCCATTCGATGCTTCTTCGATGGTGCACTTCCGCAAACGTCTCTCGTCCGAAATTCTGATTGAAATCAATGAATTGATCCTCAAACCTATAGAGGATGGAGCAGATGATTCCCAAACTGACGATAATGACAATAATGATGACAATGATGCATCAGGATCTGAGAATGAAGGGACGCTCATTCTAGATGCCACTTGCGCGCCTTCAGAAATCAAGTTCCCGCAAGACACGGAACTGTTGAACGAATGTCGGGAAAAGTTGGAAGGCATCATCGACGTAATCTGCGAAGCAAACCACCTTCCCAAACCCCGCACCTATCGGAAAATGGCCCGAAGGGATTATCTCAACATCGCGCGCAAGAAAAAGAAAAGCAGCAAACAAATTCGCAAAGCCATCGGCAAGCAACTGAACTACATCCGGCGAGATTTAGGGTACATCGACGCATTTCTGGAGCAAGGTTATACGCTAGGAACGAAGCAAGTCAACCTGTTGGGGACTTTGCGGAAATTGTATGAACAGCAGCTCTACATGCACACAAGCAGGACGCACAAAGTGCAGGATCGCATCGTCAGTATCAGCCAGCCGTTTATCCGCCCGATTGTCCGCGGAAAAGCCAAGAACCCGGTGGAGTTTGGAGCCAAACTGGACATGAGCATAACCAATGGGTACGCCCGACTCGAAAAAATTTCCTTCGATGCCTACAACGAGAGCGAATGCCTCATAGTTGCAGTGGAACGCTACAAAGAACGGATGGGAGTGTATCCTGAACGAGTTTTGGCGGATAAAATATACCGAAATCGCACAAACTTGAGCTACTGCAAAGAACTCGGAATCCGATTATCCGGCCCGTCGCTCGGCAGGCCCAAGAAGGATCAAAAGGTTGACAAAAAACAAGAATACACCGACAACTGCGATCGAGTAGAGGTCGAAAGAGGCTTCAGCCTGGCGAAAAGAAAGTTCGGGCTCAGGCTTATTCGAACACGCCTTGAAGAGACCAGTCTGTGTGTGATTGCTTTATCCATTCTTACAATGAACCTGTCCAAGGTTTCATTGCGCATTTTTTTGACTATCATCCAATGGATGAGCTTACTCAGAATTGAACCCCTTGTGAACCCGTAAGCTAAAAATAGCTATTTATTCAGCAGGCATTATTTATTGAGGAATTATTCCCCCCGCACCCTCATAACCGTCTCCCGCTCAATCACTTCATGCGGCACGATCATTTTCGGCAGCAAGGCGCTCGGTTCGTTGAGTTGGCGGATCAATAGGGCGGCGGCTTGTCGGGCCAGTTCCTGGACGTGGATGTCGATGGTCGTCAGGAACGGGTGGGACAGGGTCGCAAAGACGGAATTGTTGAAGCTGATCAGCGAGATGTCGTCCGGAACTTTGTAGTTGTCCAGCTGCAGATACTGCAGGACACGCAAAGCTAGGCGGTCATCGCCGACGACGAGTCCGGTAGGTTGGGTCTCTTCGAGGAACTCCTGGAAAGCCATGAAATCAGTCGGCGTTTCGAAATAGAGTTCCGGATGGACGGTCAGGTTGGCGTCGCGTAAGGCATCGGAATAGCCTTTATAGCGTTCCTTATCGACGACTTGCGAAGGCGTCAGACCGACATAACCGATCCGCTGATGCCCATGTTGGATCAGGCAGTCGGCCGCCGATTTGCCGGACAGGCGGTTATCGTTGTCGATGTAGATCGTCTCGTTTTCGTAGACATCGGGTTTCCCCAGCAGTGCATAAGGAATCTTCTCATCATGCAGGAACTTGCGGATCGGATCTTTCGCCTCCGAATACAACAGGATGAAGCCATCGACCAGTTTGCGTTGATGCATCAAGCGTACGCTGTCCTTCAGTTCCGCCATTGTTTTCCCGGTCGCCAGGGAAATCATGTATTTCTGTTCGTTGCAGACGACGCCAATTTCCTGGATCATCTCCAAGAAGAGCGGATTCTGCGCTGGATTCCCCATCGTACCCACCGGCAGGATCACGCCGATCGTCTGGGTGGACTTGTTGGCCAGGTTCTGGGCGGCGAAGTTGGGCGTATAGCCCAATTTATGCATCGCTTGGCGCACTTTCACTTTTGTGTTTTCGCTGATCAGCGGACTGTCCTTCAACGTGCGTGAAACGGTTGAAGTCGCGACGCCCGCTTCTCTGGCGACATCTTTTATCGTAACGGTCATAGGCATTTTCCTCAGGTTCATTTTTGTATCTCTAGATTACCATTTAAAAGTGTAATTTTGAACCCTTGCCGCCAAAGTATTTGTCGCCAGAACGATATTGTCCCAGCCCGGATGATGGATGGCGTCCGGCACTTCCTGCGCTTCGATCGCCAAACCGAGGTGGCTTTGCATCGGGCGTCCGTTCACAAGGTATGGCTCATTCATGTCGGTCGTCGAAAACAACACGATGCTGCTGCGGTTGCTGGACAGCGCCATTTCCCGGCCACTGCCCGCATCGCTGAGGACCAACTGCTTTTGTTCGTCCGAGTGCATCAGGAAAACATCGTCGAATCCTTCCGGCTTTTTTTGAATGGCGTCGCCGATAAGCGTCGCTTCGCGGAAATCGAAAGCCGTCCCCGCCACCGCTTGTTTCGTCCCGGTCGGAAGCTTTTCGGCATCCAATTCCAGCACTTCTTCGCAGGCCAGCTGCAAAACATGATCGGTGATCGGACGCTTGGCATCGCCGCTCAAATTGAAATAGATATGGCTGGTCGGATTGAACAGCGTTTCCTCATCGTCCCGGCTGATCCCTTCCATAGTGACCGTCAGGCAACCTTCCGCATCGAGGGAATAGCTGGTTTTCGCCTGTAGCCGGCCGGGATAGCCGACCGTTTCCGGTGTCGAGTCCAATGTGAACGTGACGGTCACTGCTTCTGCCGTTTCTTCGGTCGTAAATCCCCAGAACTGTTGGCCCCAACCGCGGCTTCCGCCGTGGATATGGTGTGCGCTGTTATTCTGTTCCAGCTGCACCGTGCCCCATTTGCCTCCGGAAATCCGGCCGGCGACCGGTCCGACGGTGGCGCCGAAGGAAGCCCGGTCGTTTCCGTAGGCTTCGGCATCAGCCAAGCCCAGGACAACATTTTCGCTCTGGCCTTCCCGGTCCGGGACAAGCAAGCGGATCAGCCGTGCGCCGTAGTTGATGCAGCTGACGGACATGCCGTTCGGCTGGCTCAAATCGATGCGCATGACTTGTTCCGTTCCGATGCTGCCCCATTCGCGGATAGAGATGCTAGCCATTGGCCGTCGCCTTCTCCCACGTATCGCGCAGGACGGCAAGCGACAAGTCGCTCGTGTCCGCCAAGACGCGGTCGGCTTGCGCCAGCACTTCAGCGTCGCCGATTGCGATCGCAGGAATATGCGCAGCTTTGATGGCCTCCACGCCTGAAGCGGCATCTTCCACGCCGATGCACTCGGCTGGTTTTGCCCCTGCCAGCTCCGCGCCGGCCAAGAAGATGTCCGGAGCCGGTTTACCTGCAGCCACTGAGGCTGGATCGACGATGCCGTCGAAGTAGTCCTTGACCTGCAAAAGCTCCAGGATGCCAGGTGCGTTCTTGCTGGCGGAAGTCACGATCGCCTTCAGACCCGCTTCGCGCAATTCTTCCAAAAGCGGCAGGATGCCAGGCAGGATGTCCGCCGGTGTCATTTCCTGGATCAATTCCAGATAATGGTCATTTTTCTTTGTGCACAAGGCTTCTTTTTCAGCTGTGGAATATTTATCCGCCAAGCCGCCGAATGCCAGGATGCGCTCGAGCGAATCGATGCGGCTGACACCCTTCAGCTCTTCATTGAAGGCTTCGTCAACGGTGACCCCCAACTCCGCGCCGAGGTCACGCCAGGCCAAAAAATGGAATTTGGCAGTGTCGGTGATGACGCCGTCCAAGTCGAACAATACTGCTTTCAACATTTCTTTCTCTCCTTTGATGCCGCTCATGCGGACACGGTCTTTTTCAGTGCGACTTTGATTTCATCTTTCAGTTGCAGTTCTTCATCATAGATGCGGACAGACAACGCTTCGCCTTTCACCAAGGTCAAGCTGACGTGTTCTTCGTTCACCGCGATCAGGATCAAGCTACCGCGGTAGTTGATGTGGAATTGGTAGTGCGTCCAGTCTTTCGGCAAGAACGGCGCGAAGCTCAGACCGTCTTTGGCGCGCATGCCGGCGAAGCCTTCCGCAATCGTCAACCAGCTACCGGTCATCGAAGTGATGTGCAAGCCGTCTTCGGTATCATTGTTGTAGTTGTCCAGATCCAGGCGGGCAGTGCGTTGGTACAGTTCCACAGCTTTTTCTTCCTTGTGCAGCTCGGCCGCAAGGATCGCGTGGATGCATGGCGACAAGCTTGATTCATGCACGGTCATCGGCTCGTAGAAGTCAAAGTTGCGTTCTTTTTCTTCCAACGTGAATTCGTCACCGAACAGGTAGATCCCTTGCAGGACGTCGGCTTGTTTGATGAAGCAAGAACGCAAAATCTTGTCCCATGACCAGTGTTGGTTCAATGGCAAATCAGCTTTGTCCAGCGCGCTGACCGGTTTCAGATCTTTGTCCAGGAACGTGTCGTGCTGCACGAAAACTTGGCGCTCCTCATCGTACGGGAAGTACATGTTGTCGATGATGTCCTGCCATTTTGCTTTTTCGGCTGCGGTGATGCCCAATGCTTCTGCGCGTTCCGGATACTTCTCCAGGCTTTCCAAAGTATAACGCAGCACCCAGACAGCCAAACGGTTTGTGTACCAGTTGTTGTTGATGTTGTTTTCGTACTCGTTCGGTCCGGTTACGCCATGGATCATGTAGCATTGCTTGTTTTGTGAGAAGTGTACGCGGTCCGCCCAGAAACGGCTGACGGCGCTGAGCACTTCCAGCCCTTCTTCGGCCAGGTAGCTTTCATCGCCTGTATAGGCGGTGTAATTGTAGATTGCGTAAGGGATCGCACCATTGCGGTGGATTTCCTCGAAAGTGATTTCCCATTCATTGTGGCACTCCACGCCGGTGAAGGTCACCATCGGATACAACGCGCCCTTCAACCCTTGTTGCTTCGCATTATGGAAAGCGCCCGGCAATTGGTTGTGACGGTATTTCAAGAGATTGCGGGTAACTTCCGGCTCGGTAACCGCCAAGTAGAACGGCACGCCGTAAGCTTCCGTATCCCAGTAGGTAGCGCCGCCGTATTTCTCGCCGGTGAAGCCTTTCGGTCCGATGTTCAGGCGCTCATCTTCGCCGTAATAAGTAGAGAACAGTTGGAACAGGTTGAAACGGATTCCTTGTTGCGCTTCGTCATCTCCGCCGATTTCGACATCCGCCAGATCCCAACGCTTAGTCCACAGATTCGCTTGTTTTGCTTCCAATTCTTCGAAACTTTGGCCAGCTACTTTGGTGGCGTAGATTTCTTCGGCAGTTGCTGCCAGCTGGTCCTTCGCATGATCGCGGCTCGTCGTCAGCGTCACGTATTTCTCTAATGAAAGGACTTGGCCGTTTCCGGCTTCCCCTTCGAACACTTGGGAGACGAACAATTCTTTGCTGTTGTTGCCTTTTTGATTGAAGCCTGTCGCTTTGTGGTGCATCGTTGCAGCCACACTGAAACGTTCAATGCCGAAGTTGTTCGGGATCGTTTCGACGACCAGCGTATCGTCCGTTTGTTCGACCCATTCCCAGAACATTTCATCATAGTTGGCATCTTCGTTTTGGACATTCCCGTCCAGAGCACTTTCGATACGGATCTCAGCATTTTCTGAAGCTGTGATTTCCACTTTGATGGCGCAAAGCTCCTTAATGTCGATGCTCAGGAAGCGTGTGAAATGGACAGTGACTTCTTTGCCGTTCTTCACTACCGTAAAGAAGCGTTCCAGGCGGCCTTTTTCCATATCCAACGTCAAGGCAAAGTCTTTCGTTTCATCCTTATGCAGATCGATTTCTTCCCCGTCCACAAAGATGTGCATATACAGGAAATTCATCGCATTGATCACTTTTCCGAAATATTCCGGATAACCGTTTTTCCACCAGCCGACGCGTGTTTTGTCGGGATACCAGACGCCCGCCACATACGTTCCTTGATGGTGATCGCCCGAGTAGGCTTCCTCGAAGTTTCCGCGCATGCCCATATAGCCGTTGCCGAGACTCGTCAGACTTTCCTGCAGGCGGCGGTTTTCTTTGTCTAATTGTTTGGTTGTCACTTTCCATGGATTGATCTCAAAAATTTGTTGCGTCATCATTGGTTCCCCCTTATTTGTTCTTCCCCCATAGTTTACGTGCAATCGGTTGCATTGTCAATGCAAAAGTTGCATTATTATTTCCGTTGCGTTATTTATCGGGATTTTCGTTTTTCCCTTCATCTATTCGCTGAATAACCGTTGAAAAAACCGAATTATTCTGAAATAGAACGCTTGCATAATTTCTGGATATGGTCTATACTTCGAATCGTAAACGTTGCAATCGATTGCACTGGCAAATTTGAGAGGAGTTTTAAAATGAAGAAAATATTTACGTTTGATTTTTGGCAAAAATTCGGTAAAGCTTTGATGGTTGTTATCGCGGTCATGCCGGCAGCTGGTTTGATGATCAGTATCGGCAAGATGATCGCTATGTTCTCGGGGGATGTCCAACTGTTGCTGACAACGGCTGGGGTTATCGAAGATCTGGGCTGGGCTGTCATCGTCAACCTGCATATCCTGTTCGCCGTCGCCATCGGGGGATCTTGGGCAAAAGAACGTGCCGGCGGAGCCTTCGCAGCACTGCTTGCCTTCATCCTAATCAACCGCACGACCGGTAAACTTTTCGCAGTAACCGGAGATATGCTGGCTACGGACGGCGCGACTACCAAAACGTTATTCGGCCAAGATATCCTGGTCAATGGCTACTTCACGAACGTTTTGGGTGCACCTGCTTTGAATATGGGTGTCTTCGTTGGGATCATCGCCGGTTTTGTCGGTGCCGTCATCTTCAACAAATACTACAATTACCGCAAACTTCCTGATGCGTTGTCCTTCTTCAACGGCAAACGCTTCGTGCCTTTCGTCGTCATTGGTTGGTCCGTTCTAATTTCCCTTGTTTTGGCAATCATCTGGCCAGTCGTTCAGACCGGCATCAATAATTTCGGGATTTGGATCGCGGACTCCGCGGATACCGCACCGATTTTGGCGCCTTTCGTATATGGTACGTTGGAACGTCTCTTGTTGCCGTTCGGTCTGCACCATATGCTGACGATTCCGATGAACTACACTTCTTTGGGTGGAACTTACACCATTTTGACAGGCGCTGCTGCAGGTTCTCAAGTGTTCGGTCAAGATCCGCTTTGGTTGGCTTGGGCCAGCGATTTGGTGAACTTGAACAACACCGGCGATACAGCAGCCTACAATGAGTTGCTTAACGCATTCACTCCTGCCCGCTTTAAAGTTGGTCAAATGATCGGCGCAGCCGGCAGCTTGATGGGCTTGGCTTATGCTATGTACCGCAACGTCGATGTCGACAAACGTCCGAAATACAAATCCATGTTCTTCTCCGCAGCCATCGCTGTTTTCCTGACAGGGGTAACCGAACCGCTTGAGTACATGTTCATGTTCGCTGCACCACTGCTTTACGGCGTTTATGCAGTCCTACAAGGAGTCGCATTCGCCATGGCCGATATCATCAGCCTGCGCGTCCACTCCTTCGGTACGCTGGAATTCCTGACACGCATCCCGATGTCCTTGAAAGCCGGCTTATGGTTGGATGTCGTCAACTACATCTGGGTGACGCTCGCGTTTGCTGTCATCATGTACTTCGTCGCCAACTTCATGATCAAACGCTTCAAATTCGCAACGCCAGGCCGTTTGGGCAACTACACGGACTTCGACGGCGAAGCGGAAGAAGCTGCTCCTGCCACTGCGAAACCGGAAGGCAACGCTGGTGCATCCGATAACGACAAACTTGTTTGGAACATCATCGACGCATTCGGCGGACAAGAAAACATCACTGAAGTCGATGCTTGCATGACCCGTCTGCGCGTCACGGTCAAAGATGAAACCCAAGTTGCAGAAGATAAAAAATGGTCCACATTGGGTGCACGCGGCGTCATCCGCAAAGGCAAAGGCATCCAAGTCGTGTACGGTCCCCAAGCAGATGTCCTAAAATCTGATATAATAGATTTATTAGGAAGATAGGAAAAGCGGAACGGGTTCGTTCAGCCCTGAAAGAAATTTAGGAAATCTGTCCGACTGAGCATCGAAGAGCGCAATAGGACAGATTTATCTAATTTCCGAAGGGCTTACCCGTGTAGCTAGCCATCATTTTGGATGCACGAAACACTTTAAAAGTCTGTAAAATAACTAAAATGATGCACTTCCTATTTTTTAAAAGATCATATTAATACCTATTTGTTTAGAAAGGTGAGGACCACATGAAACTACTGACTTTGAATACGTACAGCTGGGTCCAAACAGCAGACCCCGAAACTTACGCCGCCCTGATTACGGACATTCTGGAAAACGAATACGACGCCATCGCTTTGCAGGAGGTGAATCAGCTTTCCAGCGGCACAAGCGTCAACGAACCGGAGGGCTATCTGCCCACCCAGAACGAAATCCCGATCAAATCGGATAACTTCGCCTACTTCTTGGTGAAGTTCTTGGCGGAGAAAGGACTTTCCTATCATTGGTCCTGGGTACCTTGCCACCAAGGCTACTTCCGTTTCGATGAAGGAGTCGCCATCCTCAGCAAAGCGCCGATTCAGTCAGTCGAACAGGTCCAACTTTCTGTAGTCAATGATTTCGAAAACATCCACACCCGCCGCGCTTTGGTCCTCGAGACCGAAGCAGCCGCTTTCGTCTCCGTCCACCTTTCTTGGTGGAAAGCGGAAGAAGAAAATCCGTTCCTACGGGAGTGGACTTCCGTTGAGGCTGCAGTTAAAAAGCTGCGCGGCACCAAGCCCATCTATGTCATGGGTGACGTCAACAACCCAGCCGATGTCCGCAATGAAGGCTACGACCTGATCACGAATGCCGGCTGGCAGGATGCCTACGCCGTCGCCGCAACGCGAATCGGATCTGCAACCGTTCCGCCGGCAATCGACGGCTGGGAAGGAAACGAAGTCCCCTTGCGCATCGACTATATCTTCTCAGACCAGCCGCAAGCGGTCGAAACGTACGAAGTCAAATTCGACGGGAAGAAATTGCCTTGCGTGTCCGATCATTATGGGGTTGCGGTTACGTATTTGTGATTATGAATGTTGATGAATAAAAAGAAAAAGCTGTCTCATGTTGATGAGGCAGCTTTTTTGGTTGGACGCGATTTTTTGTGGGGGGTGTCCAATAAGTCCGAAGAATCGGACATTTAGGCTGACGATGCTGACCTGCTTGTCCGATAGCATCAAAGAATCGGACATCCACGCAGACTATACTGACCCGCTTGTCCGATAACTCCAAAGATTCGGACATCCACGCAGGCTATACTGCCCCACTTGTCCGATAACTCCATAGAATCGGACATCCAGTCCCCAAAAAACAGGAGCCGCTCCATATCGGGGTGGCTCCTGCTTTTTTCTGCTTTTGAACATTCTTAATTTCCGATGCATTGAGACTCCCTTGGCTAAAGGGTATGCTAACAAACTTTTGTGGGCACTCTCAGCGACAAAATCGGCAAATTTTGAAGTCATCTGGCCTTAAACAAACCGCACCTCAATGTCCTTGTCCAGGGCATTAGCAATCTCTTTCATAGTCTTGAAGGTAACATTGATACTCCCGTTCTCGATACGGGCAATCGTAGATTGCGGCTTATGCACTTTTTCAGCCAACTGTCGCTGGGTAAGTCCTTCCGCCTTCCGCAACTCCCGTAAAGCCACAGCGACCTCCAGGCGCTTGCTTTCCTCCTGAAAATTCTCCTCAAAGGCTTTGTCATTGGCACGGCGGCGGGCAATGTAGTCACTTACTCTTGCTGTTTCCATTGTTTTCCTCCTTCAGGAACCTATCACGAGTCTCACGTGCTCGCTTCTTTTCCGGCTCGGGTGTCTTTTGGGTTTTCTTTGTGAAGCCATGGGTAATGATGTAGCGGTCTCCCACCACATGAAAGTAGATGGCCCGTTGGATGTTTGATCCGACTTTAGAACGCAACTCAAATACATTCGATTCCAACTTCTTGACCCACTAGTTCTGAGCGGCCACCAGTAAGCCGTATTTTTCCGTTTTCTCAATGACCGCTAACAGCTTGGCTGCGTCTTTCAAGGGCATTGAGTCTAAGAATTTTTCAAATTCGCTTGTCCATCCGAATCTCGGATATATTCAAATACCAGCTTCTTTTCCACATCCTAATTATATCAAATACGCTATCAAAAACACAATTTCTTTTCGATGTATAATGGTAAAAATAACTACGCGCTAAAAATACAAAAAAGTCATACCCCCCTTTGAATAGGAGATATGGCTATAACCAAAAAGAAAAATATGTTTCACTTTTTAGAATCCTTACTTTTGATCTCTGCATTAACGAAGATTCCTATAATTATTTCTCGACTAAAAGTCAAGAACTTCCTTCTATTCTTCATAAATTTCTTCTAGCATCTGCAAAAATTTATAGTCTTAGATTGGCTTGGAAGAATGCGAGGATCAAGCCCAGTTCCTCATGAGAAGAAACGTCATTCCCTAAGTGATGGTTGTTCCCGAGGCAACATGAACGCACATAACATCTAATCGAGAGACTGCTGGACAGGGTTAATCGTGGCATGATCGGCAGCCACTCCTAGCCGCTGAAAGCAGCGGTTAATTTCCGGATGTCCCCTTCATCGCTAAGCGATTTTGCCAATTACTTCCCGCAGCATTTCTTGTACTTCTTACCGCTACCGCAAGGACAAGGATCATTGCGGCCGATTTTTGGTTCATTAACAATCGGCGCACCCTTCGGTTGTGACATGAAGCCTGAGTTTTTATTCATCATCTGGTCAAACTGCTTATCACGGGAATTATTTTTGAAATACGCCCAGTTCCTCAGCTCGCCGATAGTATCATCGATTTTTTGCAAGTGGCTGTTCCTCTTGGCCCTAGCCAGAACTGTCGATTTCCCTTCCACCATAGCCCGATCTACCGATTCCATACCGATCATTAAATAATCTACCTTATCATTTTCATATGCTTCCTTTATTTCCTCATACACTTCTCCCGGATAGATATCTGTACAGAGATTTATCAGCAGCGACAGGATGGTCATATTGTCGATCGTACGAAAGAGCTCTTTGTAATAAGCCATAAGTTCTTCCCGTTCGAATTCACCATTCAATGTCAAGATAGCCAATGCGGTTATCGCCTGAACTCGGATATACTCATCGATTTCCTCATTCTCGATCATTTGCTTGATGGATGCCACATCTCCCCCGCAAATCGAGGCCAGCATCCTTCCGGAAGAATCCATCATATCCCCAAACAGCTGATCTGGCTGTTCATTCGGTAGGCTGAACAGCTCAAGAACGATAGGATAGGCTTCTTTGACTCTGAACTGAGCCAACAGATAAACGGCATAGACATGACCGAAATAGTCAAAATTGGTGATGTATTTTTCTTTGTCCTCACGTACATCTTTAAGCACATCCAGCAACAACGGAATCGCTTCTTCTTGATTGGCAATTATTTCTTCCAATTCTTCTTCCGGGAAATCCCTTTTTGGATCATATTTGATGCGATCAACTATTTCGACGATTGTATGTTTTGAAGGTTCGATGGTTGCCGGACGATGCTCCCCTTTACCCTCGATACGATCCAACCGCTTGCCGAAATCCGCTTCATCGAACGCTTTGCCCGTTGCCAAACTCGCTGTCATTCTGTCCAAAAGAACTTCAGCAATCCGTTTTTTTGCTTCCTGCGGGCTGTATCCCGAAGCAACCAGCCGTTCAAAAGTGTCGGTCGTGCATTTTGGTTCGTTCATGCTCAGTTGATTATCCACTACTTCCAATATGGTTTCTTTCAATTCTCTGCTCACCATCACTAACACCTCACCAATGATATAGGTTTTTGGCACTGCTCTTTTATGTACCTCCAGTTTACCATACCCCTACTTTTCGAAGCACTCCTGAGCGGAAACCATTACCAAAAAAATGTTGAACAACGCCAGACAAAAAGGCGGGGTTGTCTGCAAACAAGAATAGACCCACCTTTTTTTATGCTCTATTGCAAGATTCACACATATTTAAACGACTACTTCTATTTTTAACTTTCCGCCTGCAGATTCCACGATGTCACTTAATGTTTGTACACTAATATTTTGCGTACCTTTTTCAACTCGAGCAATATAAGATTGTTTTTTCCCAGTTAGATTTGCTAACTCAGATTGGGTTAACTGTTTTTCTGCTCTAATTTTTAAAAGAATATTTGCAGCTTGATAACTGGCTTCGGTTTCTTTCCATGCTTCAGCAAATTCCGGTGTTTCCATTTGGGTATCAAAGTATTTTTGTAATTTATTTTCCATCTTTTTCTTCATTCCTTTCCAGGTAGTCTTTACGATACTCTTTAGATTTAGCGATTTCTCTTGACGGGGTTTTTTGTGTTTTTTTCGTAAAACCATGAGTGATAATATACTTATTATTGTGAAAATGAAAATATAAACACCTAAAAATATTGCTTGAGAATTTCACTCGAAGTTCGTAAATGCCATCGCCTAAGTGGTCGATATATCCTGGTGGAGAATGTGCTCCGAAATCTTCCACAATAGTTATTGCTCGTAATACTTTGGCTCTGGATTTTACATCCAAACTATCTAAATACTCCAAAAAGGGAGCTTCACCGTTTTCTTTTTCATAGACATCAAAATTGTATTTTTTCATATCCCTATTATAACTTATAAGTTATAAAAAGTAAATATCTTCTTAACTTTAGCAACTTAAAAACGAACTAAAACCATTGATACAAAAACGTTTCTGTTAACATACTTATGCTGCGATAGCCCTTGTTCTTTTTTCATTTATCCAGATTCATTGGTTAGAAACAAATTGCCTTACATCTCCGACCATTATGGAGTAGCAGTCACGCATGCGTGACGATGCAACTTACATCAAAAAATCCCTATCATCTAAAAAAGATGACAGGGATTTTGTACATATTTCCAAATCGCTGTAGCCAGATCGCTACTTCTTGGGAAGGTCGTTTGTATAGTCCACATATTTCCTGTACAGGCTATCCAGTGTCAGGTGGATGGGCAGAAAGGAAACAATTTCGGAATCCCTCAGCACAACAGGCGTACTTTGGAAATACAGATTATACTTGCCTAAAGAAGCCAAGCTGTTATTGCTCAAGCTAGTAATCGAGACAATCGGAATGCCTTTTAGCTTCAAAATGCCCATTTCTTTTTCAACTTCGCGTATATCCCCGCTCAACGAAACCACGATCAACAAGTCAGAAGGCCTTATGTCGCTTTTGGATGCCATTTCCAATTCCCTTTTGGCTTCCAATAGAATGGGATATTTGCCAACAGCAATCATAGAGCGTAAAAAGTCAGCCAAAACGTTGCGCTGTCCCCAGCCTGTGCCATAACAATAAATCCGATTTGCTTCATGCAATTGCTTCAAAATAGGTGTCAATTCGGTTTGTTCAAAAATTTTCTTTGTCGCTTCAATATCTTTGATTTGCAGACTGTAAAGATCGTAGTTTTCTCCGACGATATTTTTCTTGGAAATATCTTTTCGGATGCTGTATTTGAATTCACTGTACCCGCTGAATCCCAGTTTTTGCGTCAAGCGCAGGATGGACGACTTCGATGTCAGCGTCTCTTTCGCCAATTCAATGATGGTCATTTCTTGGCAGTTCGCCTTATTCTTGATGATGTATTCAATAATTGCTTTTTCATTTTCGTTCAGTTCGTTGAAGTGCTCATTGATGATGCCTTCTAATTCCACTCATATCCCTCCGTAAACAAAGAGTCGCCTACCAAGAGCAACTCTCTTTGGTGTGCGACTCTATTGTATCACATGAATGGCCCGTTTCAGGACGGAACTCTTAGTTTAGAGTCGGCCAAAACTCCGTGTTGACGGCAATGAAATCATCCAGAATGTTTTTGGCTACACGGGCATTCGGCACGATGCGGGAAACAGTCAGCGCCTGCCACAATTTTTGGTAGGAGCCTTCTTCCCAAGCTTCCACAACCAATTTTTCCACAGCGACTTGCTGTTCCATCAATCCTTTTTGGAAGCGCGGAATTTCGCCTTGAACGAGTGGTTCCGGACCATTCGAACCAACGATACAGGGAATTTCCACCATCGCTGTCGGATCAAAGTTTGAGATAGCGCCATTATTCGGCACAATCAGCAACATGCGCTCTTTTGTATTGTAGGCAATCGCTCGAGCCAAATCGACAATGTAAGAAGCGTGATCGTCCGTTTCCAGTTCGGAATTCACCGCAGTCCCTAGTTGCGCAATGCGGTTGCACTCCCCAAAGACCATCTTCTCACGGTGATCCATCACCTCGTTTGCGCGTGTGTATTCAGGGTTGGCTTTTTCGACTTCATCTTGCGGGAATAAGTAGTACTTCAAATAAGTATTCGGCAAGGTTTTTGGATCCAATGGATAGACTTCTTTGGCTTTTCCGAATGTGTGCACCCAGCTTGCTTCCACTTCCTCGCTGCCCTTTCCTTCCAGCTCGGCAGGCGTGATGTAGCCATGCTCTTTGACATGCTTTTGGATTGCAGGCATCAGGTCATTGCCGTCTTTATCTCGGATATCTGTCCACCAGCCGAAGTGGTTCAAACCATAGTAGCGTATGGAAAGTTCTTTGCGCGATTTCATTCCAAGAATTTCCGCCATGCGATGTTCGATACCTACAGGCATGTCGCAAATGTTGATGATTTTGCTGTTAGGACGCAGTTTGCGCGTCGCTTCCGCTACAATCGCTGCCGGATTGGAGTAGTTCAGCATCCATGCGTTCGGAGAATATTGCTCCATGTAATCCACCAACTCCAACACGCCTCCAATCGAACGCATGCCGTATGCAATCCCGCCTGGCCCACAAGTTTCCTGGCCGATGACACCGTATTTCAAAGGAATTTTTTCATCTTTTTCACGCATCGCATATTTTCCGACGCGGATATGGGCCATCACGAAATCGATATCCGTAAAGGCAGTTTCAGGATCAGTGGTCGCAACAAAAGTGATTTCAGGCGCACGTTCTTTCAGGATAATTTCGCACGCATCCGCGATCTGCTTTTGTCTCTCCGGGTCATTGTCATAGAATTTGATTTGTCTGATCGGAAAAATCTCCAGATTTTCCAATAACATCATGATGATTCCTGGTGTAAACGTGCTGCCTCCGCCTGCGATAGCGACCGATTGTTTTTTTAATTCCATGTTTATTCTCCTGTTCTCTTGTTAACTTAGTTTTTTATGATGATGATTCTGTTGGATATGTTGTTAAATCGGCCTTTGTGCGACCAGCTGATCGAATGCTTCCCGGACTTGCGGAACATCTAGCCCCACTATCACTTGGAACGCCTTTCCATTTCTGACGAGACCATGTGCGCCACCTTGTTTGAATTCCGCATCAGGTGCCACCAATGCTTCATCAGCCACTGTGACACGCAGCCTTGTTGCACAGTTGTTCACCTCGACAATGTTTTCCACACCGCCTAACGCCTCCATATAATGCGCAGCACTTACGGCATAAGGATTATCGGCCAAAGCACCTGCATTTTTCTTGGCTTGCTTTTCCCGGTACTCTTGTTTGCTGTACATTTTGACTTCTGCCGCATCTTCACGACCAGGTGTTTTCAGGTCATATTTCAGGATGGCGAATCGGAACACAAAGAAGTAGATGACACTGAAAGCAAAACCGACTGCGAAGAGGGTCAGGACCGAGCCCATATGATTGATCGACATCGGAATGATGAACTGCGACAGGTTCGTGATCAAACCACCGCCGATATCTCCGACAACTCCAAAAGCATATACCGTCGCGCCTAAAGTTGCCGCCAACAAAGCATGAACCAAGAACAACTGCGGTGCTATAAACAGGAACGTGAATTCGAACGGTTCCGTAATCCCGGAAAGAATGGCTGTCAACGCCGTCGGAATCAACAGGGCCAATGTCTTTTTACGCTTCTCAGGACTGGCTGTCGTATAGAAGGCAGCCGCAATCCCCAGCGGTGCGAATAGTTTGGAAACATTGTGCAAAGCGAACCCACCTTCAGGGAACAAATCTTTCAAAGGCTCACTAGACTGTGCGAATGTATTCAGGTTTTCCAACCAAGCAGCGGTCAACCCACCTTCGACCACCGCTGGCCCAAAAATGAATGGTTGATAGATGAAGTGGTGCAATCCTGTCGGAATCAAAATCCGTTCGAGGAACACATACAGCCAAACACCGAATGTACCGGAATTGGCCATGAAGCCTTGTGCTGATCCGATACCGCTTTGGATGATCGGCCAAATCCAAGCCGTCAAAAATGCTATCGGCAGCATCAGGAAGAACCCGATAATCACAACCAGCGAAGAACCTTGGAAAATACCGATCCAATCAGGCAGTTTCTTTTCGAAATAGCGATTGTGGATCCACACAACAATTGCCGCAATCAAGATAGCGCCGATTAAATTGGTGTCCAGCGTCTTAGTACCGGCGATCATTTTCAGGCCACTGTTACCGCCGACTTCTTGTGTGAAGTCAACATTGAATGTCGGGCCCATCAGCTGAAGAATTTTGCTTAAGAAGTTGTTGAATGTGGTATAGACAACGAACGACTCCAAAGCTGCGCGAGCATTTGCTTTTTGCGCCAATCCCATAGGCAAACCAATAACGAATAATAACTCAATCTGATTAAAAACTGTCCACCCACCGGATTCAACAACCGCCCAGAAGTTTTTCCATATTGTTCCTTCCGCTGCGATTCCACCAACCAACATTTCATTTTGGAACATGATTGAAAGCGACAAGATAATCCCTGCAAAAGCGAATAATAAAACAGGTGTAAACATGGCGCCACCAAAGCGCTGCAATTTCTGCATCATCATTTTTCATCTCCTTTTGTTTTTTGAAATCCTTTTCATGTGACTACTATAGCACGGGCAAAAAGCCTCAACAATGCCTAGAGCCCCTTTAGGGAAAGCGTTCTCACAACGGGCTTTTTACCATTTGACGGGAAATTTCTCAGGCCGCCATGCGTACATGTTGATGAATACAAAGAAAAAGCTGTCTCGTGAAGAGGCAGCTTTGGTTGGGCGTTATTCTTTTGGGGGTTGTCCGATAAGTCCGAAGAATCGGACAATTAGGTAGCTTATTGTGAAGCGGATGTCCGATAAAATCAAAGAATCGGACATCCAGGCAATGATATTGACCCGCTTGTCCGATAATCCCAAAGTATCGGACATCCACGCAGACTATACCGGCCTGCTTGTCCGATAATCGCAAAATATCGGACAACCCGAAGCAGAAGAGCGATTCGCAGGCACTTTTTATTTATAAGCCGGCAGATAATCGCCATGGGCAGCGATCAATTCGTCCACCATTGCTTTGATTTCTGAAATGGACAGTTCCGAATTCGCATGCGGGTCCATCAATGCCGCTTGATAGATTTTGTCTTTTTCAAGTGTCATTGCTGCTTCAACCGTCAACTCCTGGACATTGATGTTTGTTCGGTCCAATGCGGCCAGTTGCGTAGGAAGGTCGCCAACATAGGTAGGTTGAACGCCGTTTTTGTCCACCAAACACGGCACTTCCACACAGCAATTTTCCGGCAAATTCGTGATTAGACCTTTATTGAGAACATTCCCAGCAATTACAGTCGGCGTTCCGGTTGTAATCGCACCCATAATATAAGAGGCATATTCGCGGCTTCTTGTATGTTCCAGCGAACCGTCATTGACGATCTCGTCTCTTTGAGTTTCCCAGCGTTCGATTTGATCAACGCATCTTCTCAAGTATTCATCGATCGGGATCTGCAATTGATCGATCAATTCCGGATAATTCTTTTTGATGAAGTAAGGATGGTACTCCGCATTATGCTCGCTGGATTCCGTGACATAGTAGCCGAAGTGTTTCATCAATTCAAAGCGCACAGAATCCTTATGTGGATTAGCGATTTTTGAAGCCAGACTGCGGATTTCAGGATAGAAATCTTTTCCATTCCGGTTGATTTCCAATAGCCAAGCCATGTGGTTGATACCGGCGATTTTCCATTGGAATTCATCCAGATTGTATTGATCTTTTATGCCCAGATGCTCGAAGAGTTCCGGCACACAGACTTGGACACTGTGGCACAAGCCGACCGTTTTGATCTTCGTCGCTTTCAGCATGCCCATCGTCAAAATGGCCATAGGATTGGTGTAGTTCAATAGCCATGCATCCGGACACACTTCTTCCATGTCTTTGGCAAATTCAAACATCACCGGAAGTGTACGCAAGCCTCTGAAAATACCGCCGATACCGGTAGTATCCCCGATTGTCTGCTGCAAGCCGTATTTTTTAGGAATCTCAAAATCAATCACAGTGCTCGGCTTGTAGCCGCCCACTTGGATCGCATTGATGACAAAATTCGCATCTTTCAAAGCTTCTTTTCTGTCGCTGAAAGATTGTATTTTTGCGCGGCTTTGATTCGAGTTTTTGTTGATGGTCTGAAGCATCAGTTCGGATTCTTTTAAGCGTTTTTCATCAATATCGTACAATGCGATTTCTGCATCCTGGAGACTCGGAGTCAACATCGCGTCCCCCAAAACGTTTTTTGCGAAGATTGTGCTGCCTGCACCGATAAAACAAATTTTGACCATGTCCATGCTCCTTTTCCTTTTGATGTCTTCAGTATAGGCTATTCACACTGAATAAGAAGGGCATGTTTTTAGCCGCAGGGTACAATTTTTTAGGTCTTATTTTTCGAGCTTATACCGGGTTGGGGAACTGTGGAATCTGTTTTTGAAGGCCCGTGAAAAAGAGTGCCGGTTCTGGTATCCTACCGCGCTTGCTATTTCCTCCACCGACAATTCCGTCGTTTTCAACAGCTGACTGGCTTTGTTCATCCGGTACAGGTTCAAATATTTGAGGGCGCTCAAGCCCAATTCCTCTTTGATCACCTGACTGAAATAGGACGGGTGAAGGTACATGGATTTCGCAATTTCTTCGATCGTCAGATCCTCGCGATAATAATTATTTTCCACATACAACAAAAAGGCTTCGCTGTATTTTTTCGTTCGGCTGACGCGGACCCCCATTTCCATATTTTCATTATGGATTTTGAAGAACGAAAAAATGTCATAGAAGAGGGCCTGATTTACCAGTTTGTTAGAATCATCAAAAAAATCGGCTTGCATAAAGCTCTCGAATTTTCCCTGTAGCTCTTCTTGTGCGCCAACTTGGCCTGTATAGTCCTTAACTCCGATCCCGTTCGTATGCAGGATTTCTTTCACTTTGTTGCCGGAAAACCCGATCCAATAGTATTCCCAGGGATCTTCCGCATCCGCTTCGTAATCGACCAGTTCATTCGGCCGGATCAGAAAAAAATCACCCGCACCCAAGTGATGCGTTTTATCGGTTACGGTATACCTTCCCTTTCCGCTGATCACAAAGTGCACGATATAGTTATCCCGTAACGAAGGGCCAAACCGATGCCTGCTCTGGCACTTCTCATATCCCACATTAAAAAAATAAAAATCCGAAAAATAATATTCTTTAAAAAATAGATCCTTCAATAGTTTTTCGCTCATGGCGTATCCTCTGTTATCTGTTTATTTATCGGTATATTTGTATAGCTATATTTTAGCACAACACCTGTTGATGGCGATAGAATGGATATCTGCGAGTTATTCATCTTTACGGGACGAACCCCGGGCGGATGCATGAATAACTCTGAAGTATCCATCTTTTCGAGCCCGAAACATGGATAACTACAATTTATTCATGTTTATACGACAAGATCGCCCACCCCAACCACACAAAACCCAGAAAATCCCAAAAGGCGCTCCGGCAAGAGCGCCTTTTGGGATTTTTCACTATATATTCCTATCCTTTGACTGATCCGGAAGTCACGCCTTCCACGTAGAAGCGTTGCATGAAGATGAACAGAATCGTGATCGGGATGGCAATCAGCACACAGCCTGCGGTGAAGGCCATGAACAGCGAGTTCGCGGTTGTGCGGGTCATCATCGTGAACAGCCCAATCGCGATCGTGTAGTTCGGGATGTTGTCGCCCATGATGATTTTTGCGAAGATGAAATCCATCCATGGTCCCATGAAAGCCAGCAAGGACGTGTACACGATGATCGGTTTGGACAACGGCAGTGTGATTTTTGTGAAGATCTCCCACTTGTTGGCACCGTCGATCATGGCCGATTCATCCAATGCCATCGGGATCGTGTCGAAGAATCCTTTGGCGATGTAGAAGCCTAGCGCCGAGCCGGCGGAATAGACCAGAATCAAAGCAAGCAGGCTTTCCGTCAGGTTCAGGGCTTTCAGGATGTAGTACACGGCGATCATGCTCATGAATCCGGGGAACATGTTCAGGACCAACGCGACTTTCAGGAACGGTTTCCGCATCTTGAAGCGCAGGCGCGACAGTGCGTACGCCATTGCGATTGTGATGAAAGTCGACAGAATGCAACTGATGACGGAAACAAACAACGTGTTCAGGAACCAGCGCACAAACGGATAATTTCCGGTTGTGTTCTGCAAAAGAATTCTGTAGTTATCCAAAGTGAATGATTTTGGAATAATATACGGAACGAACGCGCCGCCTTCTGCCCGGAAGCTGGTCAAAACGATCCACACGATAGGGAATAGCCAAATGACCGACAGAACAGCCAGGACGGCATAGACTGTAGCCAGCGAAAACCGCCGTTGCGCTTTGTATCCTGTTGTTTTCTTTACTTTTGCCATTTTTTTAGCCCTCCTTGAATGAATTCGTTCTTGTGTAAGCCAGCAGACTGAACACTGCGGACAGGATGAAGATCAGGATACCGATGACGGATGCCAAATTGTAGTCCATCGTATTGACCGTCAAGTTGTACAGCCACGTAACCAACAAGTCCGTCGAACCCGCGCCGTAGAAATCGGAATTTGATGGGCCGCCGCCGGTCAACAGGAAAATGACGTTGAAGTTATTGATGTTGCCGATAAACTGTTGGATCAACGCAGGCATCATCACGAACAGAATTTGCGGGAAAGTGATGTTCCTGAAAATCTGCAGTTTGTTGGCGCCATCGATCCGGGCCGCTTCGATCTGATCCGTCGGCAGGTTTTGGATGATCCCCGTCGAAACCAGCATCGTTGCCGGAATCCCGATCCACATGTTGACGACAATGACGGTAATTTTTGCCCAAATCGGATCTGTCAAAAATGGAATGGCTGAATCGATCAGGCCCAAGTTCAACAATGTCGCGTTGATGGGACCCGCGCCATTCAAGAGATTGCGCATCACCAACAGTGAAATAAACTGCGGAACGGCCATCGTGGTGACGAAAATTGTGCGCCAAACGCCTTTGAATTTCAGGCCTTTAGTATTGATCAAAAGTGCCAGCAGGATGCCGAAGAAAAAGCAAGTGACTGTTGCCAACGTCGCCCAAATCAGCGTCCAGCCCAAGACCGGGAAGAAGGTGTCTGCCATATTTCCGGAAATGACGTTACCGAAGTTTACAAAGCCGACCCAGGTAAAAAGGTTTTTCGGCGGCAGATGCGTGTGGTCATAGTTCGTGAAGGCGATCGAAATCATGTAGAGCAGCGGCAGGACCGTGAACAAAAGTACGCCCAACAACGGAATCGTCATCAAGGTGGCATGGAATCGTTCATTCAACAAACTCGCCAAATCATCCATCGTGCTCGGGATTTTTTTTCCTGCTTTCTTCAGTTCATGGATATTCCTTGCGCTTTTCAGATTGATGACGTACAAACCAACAAGGAGCAAACAAATCACAATGGCAGCAATCCCGAATAATAGCAGTAACATCGAGTTGTCGCCCTCTTGCAGCACTTCAATCCCTAGGCGTTCGTCAAAAACGAGCCCTTGCGATTGGGTACCCAACGTCGCCAACATGGATAGCGCCCGCAGTCCGTTGCGGATCAGCCAATAGAAGAAGGCGATCTGCGAAAACAGGAAAATCAAACCTTTTAGGTATTGTTTATTGGCAAGATTGGCAGCTCCCATGACAACAAAGGAAAGTTTTGTTGCGACGTCCCCTTCTTTGAACAATTCCCGAAAGGTCATCTGCTGGCCGTAACTTTTTTTCTTGAACATGGCTTCCCCACTCACTTTCATCATTTTAAATAGGAGGGACGAAAGATGCGTGATCTTTCGCCCTCCCTTTTTAGTTTCTTTTATTCTTTTTCTTCTTCAGGTTCTGTTACTTTGGATGTGTCTTCTACCAATTTGTCCAGTTTTTCCATGTATTCGTCTGCGGTGATGTTGCCTTTGTATGCATCATTGATGATGGCATCCATCGCTGGCCAGAACGAAACGATTTCCGGAACTTTAGGCATGACGACTGAATGAGTGGATTGGGACATTTCCATGACCGCTTTCGCCACAACATCTTCTTGCACTTCCGCATTTGCCTGAACGACCTTGTTCGATGGGATGACGCCCATTTCCTGGAATTCAGTCATTTGGGAAGTTTCGTTGGACAGGTAGTTCGCCAAAGCCATGGATGCTAAAGGAGCATCTGTCTGTTGGTTTACGGCAAACAATTTGACGCCCAAGAAAGCTTTCATCTGAACTTCGCCGCTGCCGAAATCGACTGTCGGATAAGCCGCAACGCCCATGTTTTCGCCCAATGCTTTAGTGACATCATTTTTCGACCAAGGACCGGAAAGGAAAGCATCGGAAACGCCTGCTTCCAAGTTTGCCAAAGCTTCAGCACCGGATTGGATCACGCCTGGATTGTTCTTTTGAGCTGCGATCCATGCAAGTACTTCAGCACCTTTTTCGCTGTTGAAATTGGTTCCGCTTGGATCTTCACCGGTTTCGCCGTACAAGTAAAGGCCGTTACTCATGAACAGCGGTCCGAAGATATAGTTGGCTCCGGCTTCAGCAAAGTTTGTGCCGATTTTGCCTTTTTCAGACAATGTCGTCCAGCTCTTCACATCATCTTCAGTAAGTTTCGCTTTGTTATAGTAGAGAACTTGCGATTCAACGCCGTATGGGTAGCCGTAAAGCTCATCGTTCCACGTTACGCCTTCCACAGCCGATTCCACGTTGTTTGCTTTTACTTCATCTGCGTATTTTGTGTTCGGGTACAATAGACCCGCTTCAGCCATTTGACCGACCTGGTCATGCGGCATCATGAAAACATCGGCAGCCGCTTTCGGATCTTTCGAGACATCTTTTTTTGCATCCGCTGAGCTTCCTGCTGCCACTTCAACCGTAACTTCGGGGAATTCTTTTTCGAAGTCCGCTACGATTCCTTTGAATACTTCCACATGATCCGTATCCACCCACAATTTAACATCGCCTTCGACGACGACTTCCCCGGATGTGTTTTCAGCCGAGCCTGTGTCGCTTGTATCAGTTGTGCCGCCGCATGCGCCCAAGATTAAAGCAGATGCCCCCAATATTAAACCGCTTCCAAAATACTTTTTCCAATTCGTTTTCACTTACTTGTCCCCCTTGAAATGAATTTCCTTTACATGTTTGATTATGCAACCGATTGCTTTAATAGTCAAGCTTTATTTCTTAAAAAAAGAAAACGGTTCATTTTCCGACAGTGTTTGATTCGTCCCAAAAAGCTTACTTATATAGTTATATAAAGCTTTTCCGGTGAACAATAACCCATCGGACGCCATTCCCTAACTAAAAAACAAAATGCAACCGATTGCTAAAAGTTCTTGCATCCAACTATACGATGTGACACAATGTGGGAAAACAAAGAATGAAAAGGAGCCGATACTACTATGAACACTTCCGCACTTTACCATCGCCCTGAAAGCGAATTCGCCTACCTATATGACCCAGAAACGATGCACGTTCGTCTGCGTACTGCTCGTGGAGACGTCCGCGAGATGGGTTTGCTTTACGGGGATCCTTATTTTTTGGACAAAGAAGAGTGGTTCCGCAAACCGCTTCAGATGATCAAAACCCTTTCCACTGATCTTTACGATTACTGGTTCGTCGAAGTCACGGCCCCCTTAAAGCGCCTGTCTTATGCATTCGCCTTGAAGGGCCATGATGGGATTTCCGTATTTTACGGCGATCACGGCGTTTATCCATTAGAAGAAGACTATTTGCGGATGCCGAACAACTACTTTCGGATGCCCTTCTTCCATGAAGTCGATCGCTATAAAACACCGGAATGGGTCAAAAAAACAGTTTGGTATCAGATTTTCCCGGAACGTTTTGCCAATGGGGATCCGAGCAATGATCCGGAAGGCACGCTGGCCTGGGGTTCGGCAGATCCAAGCCGCGAGAACTTCTTCGGCGGCGACCTGCAGGGGGTCATCGATCACCTTGATTATTTGGAGGACCTGGGTATCAACGGCATCTACTTCTGCCCGATTTTTGAAGCTTCTTCCAACCATAAGTACGATACGATCGATTACCTGAAGATCGACCCGGCTTTCGGCGATGCAGAAACTTTCAAAAAACTCGTGGAAGAATGCCACAAGCGCGGCATGAAAGTCATGCTGGATGCCGTCTTCAATCATATCGGTGATTCTTCGCCGCAATGGCAGGACGTACTTGCACACGGGGAAGATTCGCAATACGTCGACTGGTTCCACATCAATGAGTTTCCGGCTTCCTACAAACGCGGTGAAAATTTCGAAGATGCCTACGACATCACTTACGATGTCTTTGCCGCCAACCCGCATATGCCGAAGCTGAACACGGCCAATCCGGAAGTGCAGGATTATCTGCTGAACATCGCCCGCTATTGGATCGAGGCTTTCGATATCGACGCCTGGCGTTTGGATGTCGCGAACGAAGTCGACCACGCTTTTTGGAAAAAATTCCGGATTGTCTGCGATGAAGCCAAAAAAGATTTCTACATTCTCGGCGAAATTTGGCATTCTTCCCAAAACTGGCTGCAGGGCGACGAATTCCATGCCGTGATGAACTACGCCTTCACTGATGCGATTATGGGTTATTTCGTGAAGAATGAATTATCATTGAGTAAAATGGTTTCGGAAATGAACAACCAGCTGATGCTCTACCGCAATCAGACAAACCAGATGCAATTCAATATCCTCGATTCCCACGATACACCGCGTCTATTGACGGAAGCCAACGAGGACAAAGACGTCATGAAACAAGCGCTGGCCTTCACCTATATCCAGCCTGGCGTTCCATGCCTGTACTACGGGGATGAAATCGGTTTGACCGGCGGGATGGACCCGGATTGCCGAAAGTGCATGGTCTGGGAAGAAGAAAAACAGGATCGCGATCTGCACCGTTTCGTGAAAGAACTGAACGGGATCCGCAAAGAGCAACAAAAAATCCTTTCGGAAGGCACTGTTTATTGGCGCCAGGTATCCGAAGAATCCGGCGTAGTCATCTTTGAGCGCATGCTGGGCGGCGAGGTCATCCGCGGCACCTTCAATACCGGCGAGCACACGGCACGGGTCGAGCTGATCGGAGAGGCTTTGTTCTCGAACCTTGCGGACGTATCGGACGGGGCTGTCGAATTGGCGCGCAAAGGTTTTGTGTTGATGAAAGAATAGTCACTGCCTATTTAGAATAAATAAGAGATGAGGTTGCAGCATGAAAAAACATTGGTGGCAAGAGGTTGTCGTTTATCAGATCTATCCGCGGAGCTTCAGGGACAGCAACGGCGACGGCATCGGTGATATCGCCGGCATGACCGAAAAATTGGACTATCTGGAAAAATTGGGTATCGGGGCGATTTGGCTTTCGCCTGTCTACCAGTCGCCGAACGACGACAACGGGTATGATATTGCCGACTACGAAGCCATCCTTGACGAGTTCGGCACGATGGAAGAGATGGAGCATTTTATCGCGGAAGCCGACAAGCGCAACATCAAAGTTGTAATGGATCTGGTGGTCAATCATACTTCGGACGAGCACGCCTGGTTTGTCGAAGCAAAAAAAGGCAAAGACAATCCGTACCGCGACTATTACGTCTGGGCTGATCCTGCCGCGGACGGCGGCGTGCCGAACGGATTGGGCTCCGCCTTCTCCGGTCCGGCTTGGGAATGGGATGCGGCGAGCGGTCAATATTACTTGCATCTTTTCAGCAAAAAACAGCCGGACCTGAACTGGCAGAATCCAAAAATGCGCCAGGAAATCTACGCGATGATGAATCGCTGGATCGCTAAAGGCATCGGCGGCTTCCGCATGGATGTCATCGACCTGATCGGAAAAATCCCCGAGAAAGGCATCACCGGCAACGGACCGCAGCTGCATGAATTCCTGCAGGAAATGCAGCAAGCGACTTTCGGCAACCACGACCTGCTGACCGTCGGCGAAACCTGGGGAGCGACCCCGGAAATCGCCAAACTGTACTCTGCTCCTGAGCGCAACGAACTGTCGATGGTCTTCCAATTCGAACATATCGGCCTGGACCAAAAATCGGACGGCGAGAAATGGGATCTGCAGCCGATGAAAGTCGCCGAACTGAAATGGATTCTGGCGAAATGGCAGACCGAACTCGGGCACAACGGCTGGAATTCCCTGTTCTGGAACAACCACGATTTGCCGCGGATGCTTTCGCGCTGGGGAAATGACCAGGAATACCGTTCGGAGAGCGCGAAAATGCTGGCGATCCTGTTGCACATGATGAAAGGCACGCCCTACATCTATCAAGGCGAAGAGATCGGCATGACCAACACACCGATCACTGATATTGCCGAAGCAAGGGACATCGAAACGCTCAATATGTACAACGAGCGCTTGGCGAAAGGCTATTCCGAAGCAGATATCCTGGCTTCCATCAATGCCAAAGGCCGCGACAATGCCCGCCGCCCGATGCAGTGGAACGCTTCTTCCCACGGCGGATTTACGACAGGCACCCCTTGGATTGCCGTGAACAAAAATTATCCGGTCATCAATGCAGAAGCTGCTTTGGCCGATCCGGATTCGATTTTTTATACCTACAAAAAACTGATCCGCTTGCGCAAAGAAAACCCAATTATAATTTGGGGCGAATTCGAGCTGGTCGATACGGTCGACGAAGTCATCAGCTATTACCGGGAATACGAAGGCGAACGCTGGCTAGTCGTGGCCAACTTCTCTGATGCCGCGCAACCCTTCTCAGCTGAAGACGAGATAGCCGAAGTGATCATCCAGAATGACGGGAATGAGATTACCAATTTGAAGGACCTCCAACTGAAGCCTTGGCAAGCTTTCGTGGTGAAGGTGAGCGCATGAGCAGATGGTGGAAAAATGCAGTAGGCTATCAGATTTATCCCCGGAGTTTCCGGGACGCCAACCACGACGGCATCGGCGACTTGCAGGGAATCATCGAAAAACTACCCTATCTGCAATCATTGGGCGTGGATTTCATCTGGCTGAACCCTGTTTACGCTTCGCCGAATGTCGACAACGGCTATGACATTTCCGATTATCAGGACATCCATCCCGATTTCGGGACGATGGCCGATTTCGAGGAACTGTTGGGCAAAGCCCATGCTGCAGGCATCAAAATCATCATGGATCTGGTGGTGAACCATACGAGCGACCAGCATCCTTGGTTTCTGGAAGCAAAAAAAGGCAAAGACAATCCTTACCGCGACTATTATTTGTGGGCGGATGCCACGGAAAACAAGCTCCCGAACGCTTGGCAAAGCTTCTTCGGCGGCTCGACCTGGACTTACGATGACAACTCGGGCCAGGCCTATTTCCATGTCTTTGCGCCGGAACAGCCCGATCTGAACTGGAAAAATCCGCAAGTGCGGGAAGAAATTTACCGGATGATCCGCTGGTGGCTGGACTTGGGGATCGACGGCTTCCGTTTGGATGCAATCAGCCATATCCAGAAAGAACCCTGGGATTTCAGAATCACCGATAATCCTTGGGCTCCTTTCATGAACGTCGCGGGGATCGAAGTCTATATGCAGGAGCTGAAGGAAATTTTTGATGCCTACCCGATCATGACAGTCGGCGAAGCAAGCGGCGTTTCCAGCAAAAAAGCGGTACATTGGACTAAAGAGGACGGCTATTTGAACATGATCTTCGAGCTGGAGCATAACGTGCGCGAAGGCCAGCCGGGCGCGGAACGGCTCAATTTGTTGGGGTTCAAAAAGGTGCTTTCCCGTTGGCAAAAGGATTTGGGGGCGAACGGCTGGAACGCCCTGTACGTGGAGAATCATGACAATCCGCGGATCGCTTCGATTCTGGGGGACGAATCGCCCAAATCTGCCAAAGCGATCGCGACGATGTACATGCTGCTGAAAGGGACGCCCTTCATCTATCAAGGTCAGGAAATCGGCATGACCAATTTCGCTTTCGAGTCGATGGAGCAAGTCGACGCCCAAGATTCGCACAATCTTTACCGGATTCTCTTGGACAGCGGTGCCTCCCCGGAAGATGCCTTGCGCAACGTCACCCACTGGACGCGGGACCATTCGCGCACCCCGCTGCAGTGGGAAGGCGGCATGTTCGGCGGATTTTCCGAGCTGCTGCCCTGGATGGCCGTCAATGCGAACACCACGCAGGTGAACATTTTTGATCAGGAAAAGGACGAGCAGTCCGTTTTGAGCCACTACAAACACCTGATCCGGTTGCGGAAGGCACAGCCCATCTATGCCGAAGGGGCGTTCGAACTGATTCTGAAAAATCATCCGCAGGTCTTTGCTTATCTGCGGAAATCGGACACAAAACAGGTGCTCGTGCTCACGAACCTGAGCCGCAACCCTTGCCAAATCGATCTGCCGACAAGAGTGTCCAACAAAAACTGGCACTTGTTGCTGACGAATTCGGAACAGCCGGCTATCGAAAAGCGCGTCCGTCTGCAGCCTTATGATGCTTGGGTGTTTGAGGAAATTGCTGCGGTGCCCGCTGACCGGAGCTGAGCGACGGAAGCGCTCCTCCGGCGAGGCTTGCTTCGGCCGGAGGACAGCGGTAATTTACGGACTCTTCTCCTGCGAGCCTGTCCTCACCGGAGCACAGATCTCAAATGTGAGGCTTCCTCCGGCGTAGCCTCCGTTCGCCGGAGGAGAATGATCGAATACCGCTAAAACAAACAGCGAATGGACCGCCAATTTTAGGCAGTCCATTCGCTGTTTGTTTTGTTTTTCTGGTTCTTCGACATACATTGCCTTCGCTTCTTTTTCGATGGTAAACGGCGGGAATCCCTTTTTCTTATTCACCTAAAATTTCCCGCAATCGCTGGACAATTTTCGCCATTTCAGTCTGGTCCACGGAGCGGACATCAAATTCAATGATGCCGTTATTAGCTTGGTATTCGCGCGTGTAGATCGCCGGATTTTGCGTTTTCAACTGTCGGATGACTTCTTTGGCGCTGATTGTCCCAGTCACTTTGACACTGCCCCGATAGATCTCCCGGCCGGCGCTGTCCTGCACAACCGTAGCTTGCAAAGCGGGTATTTGATTGATAGATTCGACAAAAGGGACCAGGCGTGCCTTCATCGATTCGCCGCTTTCGCTGCCGTTAGCCAGATAATCTTCCACGGCTTGGGCAAACCCCAGAATATTGTCTTTGCCGATTTTCATGGCCCGGCCAATTCCCTTGCCTTGGAGTCGCACCCACCCGATCGCGCTTTTTTTCCCGACAACCAGTCCGGCACTAGGGCCTTCAATCGCTTTGGCTCCTGAATAGATCACCAAATCCGCCCCCGCTGCATAATAGCCGAACAAATCTTCTTCCGCTGCGGCGTCGACGATCACCGGCAAGTCGTATTTTCGGGCTACGGTCACCATTTCTTCCACAGTCAGCATGCTCTTTTGCACGGTGTGGTGGCTTTTGACATAAAGGAGGGCCGCCGTATCCGCGGTAATCAGCATTTCCACGTGTTCCGGGGTGCACATGTTTGCGTATCCCGCTTCAATGACTTTGCCGCCCCCTTGCTGAACCATGACTTCAACCGGCGTACCGTAATCCACATTATGGCCTTTGGGCAAAATGATTTCCCGCTGCGTGATTGTTTCTGCATAAGGATGGTAGGCATGAAACAAACTGCCTTTTCCGATGACTCCTGCCACGGATTGGGCGATGCCCGCCGAAGCAGAAGACACAACTTGGGCGTCTTCCGCTTTGAGCAGATCAGCCAAATAAGCGCCGACTTTCACCGATAAATCTTCCATCTCAAAAAAGTGTTCTCCCCCATACTGTTGGGCAGCCAGAACAGCTTGCGATACTTTCGATACACCTAAAATCGTCATCCGACCGGAAGCATTGATGACTTCCTTCAAATCAAACTTCTCATAACTGACCGTCATAGCATTGTCCTCCCATAATTGTAGGGATCCTGGTATATTCGTTGCAGCGGTCGGACTTCCTTCGCCGACCGCTGCAAGCGGGCTGCCATATTCTGATTCCCTGGATAATGTTGTATAACATCATCATACATCAGCCATTCCCTGCTGTACAATCATCTCAGAATATCGCTGGCCGGAGTTGCACGTCTGGATCGATGCCAGCCTCCGGCGAGGATCCCCACACCGGAGGACAGCGGTAACTTGCGGGCCCTTATCCTGCGAGCCTGTCCTCATCGGAGCACAGACTCAAAATGCGGGCCGTCCTCCGGTGAAGCCTCCGTTCGCCGGAGAAGAACGAACACAGGCTGCCTCGAAATGAGACAGCCTGTGTTCGTTCCTATCATTTATTGCGCTAAATCTTCTTCTGTATAATATTCCGTATCGATCAGTTCAGCTTTATAGTTTTCTTTATCGACAGAAATCGGGTTTGCCAAATAGGTCGGCACCACTTTAACGCTGTTGTCATAGGTTTCAGTGTCATTTACCGGTACTTCTTCACCCTTGAAAATCGCTTCGATCATCTCGATTGTATTTTTAGCCAAGATACGCGTATCTTTGAATACAGTCTGCGTTTGTTCGCCTGCAATGATCGATTTCACGCCGGCTTGGTCTGCATCTTGTCCTGTGATGACCGGCATCGGTTTGTCTGCGGAGCCGTATCCCACCCCTTTCAAAGAAGAGATAACCCCTAGACTGATCGTATCATTGGGAGACAAGACGGCATCCAATGTTTCATCTGTATAGTTTGCGCTCAACAGATTATCCATCCGTCCTTGTGCAGTCGAGCCGTCCCAACGCAGCGTTGCGATTTGGCTGAATTTTGTTTGACCGGAACGAACAACCAGTTGACCGCTATCAAGGTACTGTTGGAATACGGACATCACACCATCGTAATTGATCAATGCATTATTGTCATCTGGAGATCCACTGAATAATTCAATATTATAAGGGCCTTCACCTTCACTCAAGTTCAGTGCATCTTCGATATAAGAAGCCTGTAGAACGCCAACGCCGAAGTTATCGAATGTGGCATAATAATCCACGTGCTCGGAATTCATCAACAGACGGTCGTAAGCGATGACTTCAATATCCTCGTTCGCAGCTTTTTCCAGAACGTTTGTCAAAGCAGAACCATCGATGGGGGCTATCACCAAAAGATCTACGCCCTTCGTGATCATGTTCTCGATTTGCGCAATCTGATTTTCGACTTTGTCTTCTCCATATTGCAAGTCCGTTTTATACCCCAGCTTCTCCAATTCCGTCACCATGTTGTTACCGTCCGAAATCCATCGTTCCATCGATTTCGTTGGCATCGCAATCCCGACATAACCACTTTCTCCGGTAGAAGCGTTGCCACTTCCGCAAGCTCCCAAGACCACTGCAGATAACAAAGTTGCTGTTGCAAGGATACCTTTTTTCAAACTGAATTTCATTCCAAATTCCTCCACTGCTGATTAATTTCACATCTTGACCACACCCACAAAAATAACGCTTACATTAAATGGATTGTCCGTTTCCTTAGCATCATTTCGCGAATCGTGGCTGGATGGTATGAAACCATTCAGCCACGATTCGTTTCCATGATTCAAACCCAAAATCTTAACGTTGCACACTCAAGCGTCTGCACAAACAGACTGTTATTCTTTCGCCAATGCATGACACAATTCTTTTGTCGCTCCGTACACTTGCGTATACAGTGCATATATTTTTTGGTAGGCTGCAACGTTTTCCGGAATAGGCCGGACGACATCTTTGTAGGAAACAAACACGTCCGCGCAAGCTGTCACTGTCGGGAACCACCCGAGTCCGACCGCTGCCAACATTGCAGCACCCAAACCAGGTCCCTGTTCAACTTCCAGACAAGTGATTTCGGTATCGAAAACATCTGCTTGAATCTGCAGCCAATCCGGATTTTTGGCGCCCCCACCAACGGAAACAACCCGCTTAAAGGATTTGCCCGCCACTTTTTCCATCAATACTTGCGAATCCTTCAAGGAGAAGGTGATTCCTTCCAGGACTGCTCGCGCAAAATGTTTGATCGTATGATTCGTGTCCATCCCGATGAAACTGCCGCGGATTTTGCTGTCTACATGCGGCGTGCGTTCTCCGACGATATACGGGGTGAACAACAAGCCGGCCGCACCCGGTTTGATCGCATCCATGCCTTCAAGCAGTTCTTCGAACGTGCTGTCCGGCGCGAAAGTGTCCTTGAACCAGTTGAGGCTGTGGCCCGCCGCCAAGGTGACGCCCATCGAGTAGTAGCCATCCTCAATGGTGTGATTGAACAGATGCAATTTGCCTTGGTAATCCTGCTCAGCCGAATCCTCGAATGCGAGGAACACACCGGATGTTCCGATGCTGGCCATGCCAGTCTCAGCATTCACGATACCTGCGCCAATCGCAGCGCAGGCGTTATCTGCCCCACCCGCAAATATTTTTACTTCCTTTTCAAAGCCGAAGCGGTTCGCCAATTCCGGCCGCAGGTTTCCGGTCTTGCCCGATGATCCGATCAAATCAGGCAGATAGGTTTCCGGGATGCTGAATTTTTCGAGAACAGCTTTGGACCATTCTTTCTTTTCCACATCCAGAAGCAGCGTGCCGGCTGCATCCGAGTAATCCATATGCATAGTGCCGGTCATCCAATATCCCAGATAATCCTTTGGAAGCAGCATATGTCGCACCTTGTCCCAGATTTCCGGCTCGTTTTCCTGGATCCACAGAATTTTTGGCAAAGTGAATCCTTCCAACGCAATGTTTTTCGTGATTGCAAGCAGTTCTTCACCGAAGGCATCTGTGATTACCTTGCACTGTTTGGTTGTCCTGACGTCATTCCACAGAATCGCATTGCGGAGGACGTTATTCTCTTCATCCAGCACAACCAAACTGTGCATTTGGCCGGAGAAGCTGATTCCCTCCAATTTTTCGGTGAAGTCCGCAACTTCATCCTTCAGCCTGTCCAGTACATACTCGCAGGCCAGGATCCATTGTCCCGGATCCTGCTCGCTGTATCCAGATTTCGGATGGATCAGCGGATACTCTTTTTGGGCGGAAGCTACTGCTTTACCGTGCTCATCCAGCAGCAACCCCTTCAATGAACTTGTTCCCAAGTCTATTCCTAACACATACGCCATAACTTCTGCTCCTCTTCTGTTGCATCCATCAGCCGAACGACTTTGGAATGGATTATACTAGGTAATCGTTCAAGCGGGATTTAACGAATTCAAGATGGCTTGACTCCAATTTGATGTCTCCGTTTTGCATGGAATACTCTGTCAACGATTCTAAAGTTTCTTCGTCATACAAGATTCTTGCGCCGATACCTTCATTGTAGCTAGCATAGCGTTTGTCTTTCAGATCATCGAAGAAACGTTCCTCTTTCAACTTGGCAGCAGCTTTCAATCCGCGGGCAAAAGTGTCCATTCCGGCGATATGTGCCAATAACAGATCTTCCATCTCGAATGAAGAGCGGCGTACTTTGGAATCGAAGTTGATTCCGCCCGGCGCAATTCCACCGTTTTCAAGAATTTCATACATAGCCAATGTCGTATCATAGATGTTTGTCGGGAATTCGTCTGTATCCCAGCCCAACAGCATGTCGCCTTGGTTGGCATCGATCGATCCCAGCGCATCGTAGCAGCGGGCCACATTCATTTCATGTTCAAATGTATGTCCAGCCAATGTTGCGTGGTTCGCTTCCAGGTTCAGTTTGAAGTCGCCTTCCAGACCGTATTTTTGGATGAAGGCCATTGTTGTTGCCGCATCGAAGTCGTATTGGTGCTTCGACGGCTCCATCGGTTTTGGTTCGATCAGGAACTGTGGTTTATGGCCGATTTTCTCGCCGTAAGCAACTGCCATTTTGAACAAGCGAGCGATGTTGTCTTGCTCGAATTTCATGTCTGTATTCAATAAGGACTCATAACCTTCACGGCCACCCCAGAAGACATAGTTTGCGCCTCCCAATTTTTTGCTGATGTCCAGGCCTTTTTTAACTTGTGCCGCTGCATAGGCAAAAACTTCAGCGCTATTGGATGAAGCTGCCCCGTTCACATAACGTGGGTGTGAGAACATGTTTGCTGTATTCCACAACAGTTTGATGCCAGTTTGATCCATTTTTGCTTTGATCAGATCCGTGATTTCATCGATGTTGTTGAAGAATTCTTCCAGCGAATCGCCTTCTGGTGCGATATCCACATCATGGAAACAGAAATATTCAACGCCAAGTTTTTCTAAAATTTCAAAGAAAGCTTCCACACGGTTTTTTGCGGTTTCCATTGGAGTGGAACCTTCCCATGTGCGGATGTTCGTAGGGCTTCCGAAAGGATCGGAACCGTCCTGCGTCATTGTGTGCCAGTAAGCTACCGCGAAGCGCAAGTGATCTTTCATCGTTTTGCCCATCACCATTTCAGATGCATTATAATGACGGAAAGCCATTGGATTTTCTGTGGTAACGCCTTCATAATTGATTTTATCTACTGTTGAAAAATAACTCATTTCTTTTCCTCCTCAAAAATGTTATCTTGTCTTTGGGTTAGTTCGCTCAACTAACTCATGAACATAATATAAACGATTATTTTTTTGTTGTCAAGCGCTTTCAGAAGATATATGATAGATAACGAAGGAAGAAGGAGTGGTTTTATTGATTCATAGCAAATATACAATCCGCGAAAACAATGAGGCGACCATTTTGAATGCCATCATCAGCCAGAAAGAAATTTCCCGCGCTGAATTATCCGTGCTTGCCGGTCTGAATAAGGCTTCGGTATCCTCGATCATTAAGAAACTGTTGGATGACGAGTTGATCCATGAGGACCGGATTGGCGATGCCGCACGAATTGGCGGCCGGAAGCCCATCATGCTCACTTTTAATGGAAAAGCTGCGCTTACCCTTTCCTTGGATGTTGCACCTAATTATGTAGAAGGGCTCATCGCCTACATTGATGGAAAGATCCTTTATGAGTCCGAAATCAGAGGTATCAAAGTTTCTTCCGACAATGTCCTCGCCTATATCACGGAAATGGTTGAAAAATTGACGCAACATGCGGTGGAAACGCCTCACGGCATCACGGGACTCTGCGTTGCGATCCACGGACTCGTCACTCAGGAAGAAATCATCTTTACACCCAACTATACTTTGCAGAGCAATCTGAAGGTACAATTAGAAGAAATTTATCCCTTTTATGTATATTTGGAAAATGAAGCGAATCTGGCGGCGCTCGGTGAATATACTTTTGGATCCATTTCGGACAGCGTCGTCAGCCTGAGCATCCATACGGGCATCGGAGCCGGAATTGTCGAAAATGGGAAACTGAGGACCGGGAAAAAAGGTATAGCCGGTGAAATTGGCCACAGCATCCTCTACCCCGATGGCCGAAAGTGTCCTTGCGGCAATGACGGTTGCCTCGAACAGTACGCATCCCATCAGGCCATCTACAGCGAATTGGAACAGATGCTTGCGTTGCCTGACCTCAATTCGTCCGTGGTGATCGAACGCTACAAAAAAGGCGATCCTGTTGTCCAAAAAACACTTCGGACCAATGCGCATTATTTGAGCATCGCCGTCAATAACCTGGCGGTGATCTATGAACCCGATCTAGTGGTGATCAACAGCTCCATTTATTCGCAAATCCCTGAGTTGATCAGCATCCTAAAGGGGGATCTCAAAAGTAAATTATCGTGCGATACCAGTGTTGTCAGCAGCTCGCTCAAGCGAAAAGCGACCTTGTTCGGGGGTGTGGCCAAGTCCACGCAGAACTTCCTGAACATCCAGAACCTGAAAATGAATAAAGACTGGTAAAATCAAAACCACCTGTGCTCCCTGCACAGGTGGTTTTGTCTTCTTTGATTGAATTTTTTCCGCTTTTAATAGCCTAATCTTTTCAATTCCTTTTCCAGGCTGTCCGGGACGATCTGACCGGTCGCTTCGAATTTCGCAATTTGCGCCTCCATCTTATCCACTTGCTCTTGGGCTGCTTGGATGATTTCCTCGGCATGCTCCAACGGAATCACGACGACCCCATTACGGTCCCCGACGATGATGTCCCCGGGGCGCACCGACACGCCGCCACAGGAAATCGGTACATTGACTTCCCCCTTCGCGCCCCTAGTGCTTCTGCCGCAGGTGTTCGCCCGGGCATAAATCGGGAAGCCGAGTGCTTCATTTTCTTCGATATCGCGGAAGGCACCGTCGATTACGACACCGGCTAAACCAATCGCCTTGGCCACCCGGCTGCGGTTGTCGCCCCAAACGCCATTATTGCAGCTACCTTTCGCATCGATGACGATGATGTCACCCGGTTGCGCTACCTCCAAAGCTTTCGGTACAATCAGGCTGTCGCCGAGCAGCAACTGCAGCGTGACAGCAGGCCCGATAATTTTTTGCGTCGTCACCATTGGCTTGATCTGGTAATCCATTGCGCGGAAGACGTCCATCCCGTCGCACAGTTCCGGCACGGTGAATTTGTTCAGTCTTTCCAGCAGGTCCGGTGTCGGTCTGGGGATGTCCTTGTAGATTCTGAAGCCCATTCTTTGCTTGTTTTCGCTCATGTTCATGCCTCCATTTTTTTGATTTTTCCCAAAAAAGAATATTGTTGACTCAACCATATCAGAATAGACGTTTTTTTGTATATATGATAGGGACATGAAAACCAAAGGAAAAACACTTTTCCGACAAATCAGACAGACGAAACAAGAATCTGTTGGACCGTGCGCAATTAGATTGTCGGATTTTAACTCCTTCACCGGCGGACGCAGAAGAAGAAGCTGCCTCACTCTGGAGGCAGCTTCTTCGTTCTCTACTTTTTAAACAAGTACTTCCTCTTTCTTTACTGCATTCATAACGCTGGCGGCTACGATGTCCGCTACGCCCGGAGTGAAGACATCCGGCATGATATAGTCGACGTTCAGTTCCTCATCGCTGACGATGCTGGCGATGCCGCGCGCTGCAGCAAGCTGCATTTCGATCGTGATGTCTTTAGCTCTTGCGTCCAAGGCTCCGCGGAAGATCCCCGGGAATGCGAGCACATTGTTGATCTGGTTCGGGAAGTCGCTGCGACCGGTGCCGACGATATAGGCGCCGCCTGCTTTTGCTTCATCCGGGAAGATTTCCGGTGTCGGGTTCGCCATCGCGAAGATGACCGGTTTTTCGTTCATGGTTGCGATCCATTCCTTCTTCAGGACGCCTGGCGCGGATACGCCGACGAATACGTCCATTCCGACCACTGCATCCTCCAAAGTGCCGGTTCTGAAACTGCGGTTAGTCACTTTTGAAATTTCCACATGGCGTTCGGCCAATTCAGGATCGGTTTCGGAAATGATGCCGGTGCGGTCCACGACCATCAGGTTCTTGATGCCCGCTGAAAGGAACATTTGGCTGATGGCGATCCCTGCAGCACCGCCGCCATTGACGACCACTTGAATCTCATCGATTTTTTTGCCTGTCAGGCGCAAGGAATTGTAAAGGGCAGCCAGAACAATGATCGCGGTCCCGTGTTGGTCATCATGGAAGACCGGAATGTCCAACATCTCTTTCAAACGGCGTTCGATTTCGAAGCAGCGAGGCGCGCTGATGTCTTCCAGGTTGATCCCGCCGAAAGAAGGTGCGATGGCAGCAACGTGCGAGATGATTTCTTCAACATCCTGCGTATTCAAGGAAATAGGAACGGCATCCACATTCCCGAAGCGTTTGAACAAGGCCGCTTTGCCTTCCATAACCGGAATGGCTGCTTCCGGTCCGATATTGCCCAAGCCCAGGACGGCTGATCCGTCGGTTACGACGGCAACCAGATTCTTTTTAGTGGTATAAGTATAGACGGATTCTTTGTTGTTCGCGATTTCCATGCAGACAGCTGCGACGCCCGGTGTATAGGCGATGCTCAGATCTTCCATTGTTTCGATCGGCACTTTTGAGATGACCTCCAATTTACCGCCGAATTTTTTGCTGATAGCCAATGCTTTTTCATTTACATTTGTCATAATGAACACTCTCTCTTTCTTCTCGTTTTAGTTTTTTTATGTTGTTAGAACAGGAAACGCAGTAAGGATGTCATGGAAATGACGGTGATGGCTCCACCCAAACGTGTGGCTACTTGGGCAAATGGCATCAGGTTCATGCGGTTGGAAGCAGATAGGATGGCGACATCCCCGGTTCCGCCCATGCCGCTTTGGCAAGCCGTTACGATGGCTGCTTCGATCGGGTTCATGTTCATTTTTCCACCGACGAAGAAACCGGTCAGGACTACGGTCAACACGACTGAGATCACAACCACGAAATACTGCCAAGAAAGCATGCCGACGACGTCTTTGAGCGGGATGTACAATAAGCCCAAGCCGACCATCAACGGGAAAGTGAAGTTGCCTGAAACGAATTTGTACAGCTGTTTCGAGCCTTTTTCGACATCTTTAGGCAACAGGCTCAAATATTTGATGGTTGCAGCGATAAGGATCATCAGGACCGGTCCCGGGAAGCCCGTAAGTCTTTCCAAAAGTCCGCCTGCGATGAAGAGTGTGCAGGCCGTCAATACGCCGGCGCCCATCAATTTGATGTCCAGCGGGCTCTTGTCTTCCTGCATGGCATCAGCCATATCGTCGTCGCCGCCGAATTTGATCAATTGGCCCTTGCCGCTTTTCTCCGGATATTTTTCGCCTAGGCGATTCAAAATACCGGAGCAGATGATCGCAAAGAAGTTACCGATGATGGTTGCTGGAATCAATTGTCCAACCAATTCCCCACTCGGGATACCGGTGATGGCGCTGTAGCCTAACGATAACGGCAGGATGCCTTCGCCGATTCCGCCGGCGATGATCGGTGTCACGATGTAGAAGAGCGTATGCTCAAAACCCAATCCCAACAAAGTTCCAACTGAAGTTCCGACGATCAAAGCAGCGATCATCGCCACTGCCATCGGAATGATCATCCGAATCAAGCCTTGCACCAGAATCTTGCGGTGCATCCCCAGGATACTTCCGCAGACAAGACAGGCGATGTAGAAATACAGGAAGTTCGCTTCCCTCATCAGCATGTTCGCTGCATCCAGCGTATTTTGGTTGAATACATTCATGAATACCATGATCGATGGCACCATCAGCGACAGGATGGCCGATCCCCCGAAATTTTTCAATCCCGGGATGCTAGCACCGATTCCACCCAGAAGCCAACCCAAACTCAAGATGACTGCGAAACCGCCCAGCATGTTGACGGGCAACTCGCCCAGATAAGCAGAAGCTATTATAATGGCTGACATCACGAGATAAGTCGGCAACGGAATCGCGCCTACCTTCGCATTTTTAAATCTGTCGAAAACCGTCAACTCGGAAATGCCCGGGAGCTGTTCAAGCTCCAATTCTTTTGTCGTGTCTCTCACTTTCCTTCTCCTCCTTTTGATTAACCGCAATTCATAAAGCGCTTTCTTTAACCTGGTTTCATTATGCTACCGCTTACAGATTTAAAATAGATTATTTAATTAATTTAAGCGTTATTCAATTAATTAAATTGAGAACGCCTACTTTCCATTTGGTATAATGACTGTGCAATAGGAAGGGAACATGGAAGAATGATCAAACTGAAGCAAAAATGGAAAAATCAGCGCTTATGGGTGAAGTTGACCTTCATGGTATTGATCACGGTGGCACTGACAGTCAGCGTCCTCTACCTCTCGCTGACGAACCGCATCTATGAAGCGACGCAGACGCAGGAAGAAGAACAGCTCCTGTCCATCGCCGAAATCGTGGCCGCGCAGCCGTTGGTGATCCAAACGCTGAGCAACGGCGCCACCAATCCGGAAGTGCAAACCTATGCCAATCAGATAACCGAAACCTATCAGCTGGACTTCGTCGTGGTCATGACGATGGACCGCATCCGCCTCACCCATCCCGATCCGGAAAAGATCAATGCCCCCTTCCAGGGCGGCGATGAAGAGGACGCGCTTTCGGGCCAGGAGACAACTTCGATTGCGCAAGGTACGTTGGGGCAATCGCTGCGCGCCTTCGTCCCTGTCTTCAATGCTGAAAACGTGGAAATCGGCGTCGTCGCGATCGGCATCAAGACAACAACGCTCGCTTCGATCGCCAAGAAAACGATGCAGCCCTTCTCTGTTAGTTTCGCGGTCAGCCTGCTGTTCGGAGCTGCCGCCGCGATCTTCACTGCATTCCAGCTGAAAAACCAAATGTACAATCTGGAGCCAATCGAAATAGCCCGATTATTGGAAGAACGCAATGCGATGCTGGAGAACACGAAAGACGCCATCCTCGTCACCGACAAGGACAACCGGGTCGTCCTGTCCAATCTGGAGGCCAAAAAACTGTTCCAACGGGACGAGTTGGATGGGCAGGCCATCGTTGGCCTGCCCATCCAATCGCTTTTGCCTGTAGCGCAGGACTTGCAGCTGTTGGCCGGGAAAGACAAAACGACTGACCGGATCTATCATCAGGACGGCGTGGACTACTTGCTTTCGACAGCCCCGATCACCGTCGCCAAGAAGGTCATCGGCCAAATCATCCTGATGCGTGATGCCACGGAGCTCTATCTGCTGACGGATCAGCTGTTCAACGCGGCCACCTACACCACCACCCTGCAGACGCAATCGCATGATTTCCTGAACAAGCTGCATGTCATCTACGGCTTGGCGGACTTGGAGGAATATGAGGAATTGAACGACTACTTAGGCAAAATACTCGAACCGGAGCAGGAATTTTCGCACCGCATGATTTTCCTGGTCAAAAATCCGGTCATCGCCGGCTTCCTGATCGGCGAACGCAGCAAATTCACGGAGCAGAACTATCCGTTCATGATTGAAGTCTACCCGGATGTGCCGCCGACCACCGATCATACGGCTGTCCAATGCTGGATCAACATCATCCGTTTCCTGGACCAATTCATTTTGGAAAACAGATTGGCGGATGACCTGCAGATCCATTTCGGCTTCTGGAACGATCGGTTGGAGACCGTTTACGAATTGCAGCTGGAGCCCGCCATGAAGGAGCGGATTACGGACGAACTGCACACTCCCGTCATTTCCCAACTGCTGAAAAGAGTGGACGGACAACTGGAAATCGAAAGCAATGACCGCCGGATCAAGATTTCTCTGAAGACGGCGTACCGAAAGGAAGGGAACTGATGGTCTATCACGTATTGATTGTGGAGGACGATCCGATGGTATTGTCCATCAATCGTCGTTATCTGGAGAAAATACCCGGCTTTATCGTATCCGGGACTTGCGGCAGCTTTGAGGAGGCCATCCGTTTGACCAGTAAGCATACCTATGACCTGCTTTTGGTCGACGTCAACATCCAGGGCAAAAGCGGATTGGATTTGATCCGGGCACTGCGGAAAAGGGATTACCCGGCCGAGCTGATCATGATCACGGCAGCCGGCGAACAGGAAGCCATCCGGATCGGCCTGCAGTGCGGCATCGTCGACTACATCCTCAAGCCGTTCCAGTTCAAACGCTTCGAGAAGAGCATCGAAGCTTTCGTGCAGCGCCAGGAGCTGCTGCATTCCCGCAATCCGGTCACACAAAAACAATTGGACCAGCTCCACTCGCTGGATAAGCAACCGGATGAGAAGGACGACGACGCCATCGACAAGGGGCTGACCCCTTCGACGCTGGCCATGATCATGGCTTGCATCGACCAACAGAAAGGCGATTTCACCGTAAACGACATCACCAGTCTGGCGAACCTGTCGCATGTATCGGTCAGGAAATATCTGCGCTATCTGGAGGACAAACAGGTCATTGAAATGAGGCTGGAATACGGAACGGTCGGAAGACCGACCGCGTTTTACCGGAAAAAATAATTGGAGTGGCTTGGCCGGAGTTTGATGGTCGGTTTCGGTTGTCACCACCGGTGAGCGGGTCTACGCCGGTGGTGACAGTCGGATTAGTCGGTTATCTCCGGGGGGCAATCCCTCGTCGGAGGTAATGATCGGATTTCTCCGCGAACTCCGGGGATCCGGCCCTCGCCGGAGGTGACAACCCGGCAGCGGGCACGCCGCAAAAAATAGCAGCAGCGAGGCAAAAAATGCCTCACTGCTGCTATTTTTGTGTCTTATGCAATTTCCGCTTGCGTCAGCAAGCAAACCAATTGGCCCTTAGATGGACAAATCTTCTCCGTTGCTGGCGATGACTTGTTTGTACCAGTCGAAGGATTTTTTCTTCGTACGTTTCAGCGTGCCGTTGCCTTCGTTGTCGCGGTCGACGTAGATGAAACCGTAACGTTTCTTCATTTCGCCCGTTCCCGCGCTGACAAGGTCGATACAGCCCCAGCTGGTGTAGCCCAACAGGTCGACGCCATCCAAGTTCACGGCATCTTTCATGGCTTCGATATGCGCAGCCATGTAAGCAATGCGGTAATCGTCTTCGACGTAGCCGTTTTCGTCAGGCACATCGACAGCCCCCAAACCATTTTCAACGATGAACAATGGTTTTTGGTAGCGATCGTACATCGCATTCATCGTGATGCGCAGTCCCAATGGATCGATCTGCCAGCCCCATTCGCTCGCATCCAAGTATGGATTTTTGACGGATTCAAAAATGTTGCCTGCTGTTTTTGCATTCACTTCAGGATCAGCGGAAGCTACGCGTGAAGAATAGTAGGAGAAGGAAATGAAATCGACAGTATTTTCCTTCAGGATTTCTTTGTCGCCTTCCTCCATCTCGATTTTGATGCCTTCGCGCTCCAATTTTTTCAGTGCGTAAGCAGGGTATTCGCCGCGTGATTGCACATCGATGAAGAAGTAGTTTTCACGGTCTTCTTCTTGCGCTTTGAAGACGTCTTTAGGGTCGCAAGTATATGGATAGTATTTCCCGGCAGCCAACATACAGCCCACTTGGTTTTCAGGATCGACTTCATGCGCGATGCGGGTAGCGATTGCGCTGGCCATCAACTCGTGATGCGCAGATTGGAATTTGACTTGTTCTTCGTTTTCGCCTTCTTCGAAGTACAGACCTGCCCCCATGAATGGTGCGTGCAGAATCATGTTGATTTCATTGAAAGTCAACCAATATTTAACCAGTCCTTTGTAGCGATTGAAAATGGCATGGCACAGATTCTCATAGAATCCGACCATCTTGCGGTTGCGCCATCCGCCGTACTCTGTGATCAAGTGCATCGGGCAATCGAAATGCGTGATTGTCACTAATGGCTCGATTCCGTATTTATGGCACTCTTTGAACAGGTCTTCGTAGAATTTCAGACCTTCTTCATTCGGTTCCGTTTCGTCTCCATTTGGGAAGATGCGTGTCCATGCGATCGATAAACGGTAGGTTTTGAAGCCCATTTCGCCGAATAATGCGATGTCTTCTTTATAGCGGTGATACATGTCGATAGCTTCCAACGCAGGATAGAAATGCTCATCATCAAAATCGAACATTTTCATTTTCCCTGTGATGACGGCCCCTCTGTCCTTGCCGACGGGAACAACGTCAACGTTCGCCAAACCGCGTCCACCTTCGTTGTATCCACCTTCACACTGATTGGCAGCAGTAGCGCCGCCCCATAAAAAGTCTTCTCTTAAAGCCATTGTCCATCCTCCTAGATCTTTTTATACTAAAATGTTGCATACAGTTTCATTGCTTTCGCTCATGCAAAAGCTTTCAGCAACCGCTGCCATTCATTTGAATCTTGCCGGTATCGGTTACATTATTAATACTAACACTTTTGGATGGACAATGTAAATATTGTTAGACAAGGAATCAAATTATTGTAGACTCACAGTCAAAATAGAGGCGAGGTTGTTTTTCTCCGGAGAGTATAAGGCCTATTCCTCCGGTGAGCGCCCCTCTGCCGGAGGAGGAGATCCAAAAAAATCATCACCTCTGACCACCGCGGCTTCGCCGGAGGACAGACCCCCGCAACGCATATGACCAATTTTTGCAGATCCGCAAAGAACCATATCGAATGGCCAATTACGAATCCTGATGGAGCACACCGGCCGTTTGAGCATGGTTCAGATCAACAAGAAGATGAGCGATATTTAGGCTGATCTGATGGTTATCATTTTGCTTAATTTTTGGCGTGTTATATACTGAATTCATAAAGAAACTCTGATTTTGTACACATTCAAATAGGTTTTTGGTCAACACTCGTTTGTCTTGATGTCCGTTGGCAGCGTTCGCGTTGCCGCATGAAGAAGGAGGAACCACGAATGGGAAAATTTTCTAGTTTCGTCAAAGGGATTATGATTGGCGGAGGAATCGCCCTACTATTGTCACCTAAGCCAGGAAAAGAAATTCGCAAAGATTTGGCCGACAAAGCCGATGAAACCTTGGACAAGGTGATGGACTACACAGATAAAGCAAAGGAAACTGCAAAAGAAGCCGTCGATCAAGCTAAAGAAATGGCCCAAGAAACGACAGATACGGTGAAGCAACAATTCGCCTCGAAGGCTGCTGAAGTTGAGGGGAAATTCGATGCCGAAACGGAAGCGCCCGTGACAGAGTCGGATGAACTCGATCCAATCGAGGAAGCAATGAAAACATTGTGAGCGTAAACAAATAGAGTGGAAAAGGCACCCTGTCCGGATGGCTTTTCCACTCTATTTTTCAGCTTATTTCGGCTCTACTGAACCTGTTCCGCCACAGCAGTTTGTAATAAGCGTTCCTGCCATTGCGGCTGTCTGCCGTTCAGCACATCATCGATCCCGACGGCTGCGTGGTAGCCCATCAGATCCATCGCTTCGTGCGTGATGATGGCGTTATGCGGTGTCATGATCAGGTTATCCAATTCAAAGAATGGATGATCCTGCGCGATTGGCTCCTCCTGAAAGACATCCAGGGCAGCGCCGTTGATGACACCGCTCTTCAAGGATTCATGAAGCGCCTCCTCGTTGATGAGTTCTCCGCGGGCACAATTGATCAAGTAGGCGTTCGGTTTCATCAAGCGCAGTGTTTCCTGATTGATCATTCCTGTTGTTTCCGCTGTGACAGGGACATGCAAGGAAACGAAATCGGATTTTGCCAAAACTTCCTCCATCGAACCAGCGCAAGTCACGAAGCCTGCATATTCATTTTTCACGAGAAATTCGTCATAAGCAATCACCTTCATGTCGAATCCGTTTGTCGCTTTGCGGGCAACCAGCGAGCCAATGCGTCCCAGACCGATCAGACCGAGTGTCTTGCCTTTCAGCTCCGTCCCCTTGTGTTCGTAGCGCGCCCCAATTGTCATGGCGCACTTGTTGGTCCATGAAAGGGATCTGATGTGCGAGGCTCATGATGATTCCTTCTTTCTCATTATGATGGACCAGCAAAGAACATGCATAGCTGTTGGCTGCCGGATCGTTCCAAACGCTCCGGAATGGGGCAGTGCCGCGTTTTCCGGATGCGAATTGATGTCATTAGTATAGGACAACCAAATCCACAAAGCTATGTTCCGGAAAACTAGAATACACCGCTTACAGCGATCTTTTATTGTTCCGCAAAACAAAAATCCTATCGAGGAAGATACGCGTTTGCTTCAATCGTTTCATAATATCTAGAATTTAGTTGCTTCTATATATTATGAATTCTCATACTTTTTCAAATTATCGTCGATCAGACTTAGCCCTGCATATCACAAAGTCATCACAATCGGAACGATTGACAATGCTGAAATGGCTGCCGCAGGCTATATTCTCATCATTTTCTAATTTACTTTGCCTAAAACTACTCTTCTTGCTCAGATTGTTCCTCGTGATCACCTATGTAATATTAATCAATTTATTTGCTAATATTTTTTAACTCCATTCTCTGAAAACAACTGTTCTGAACGTTCATATTTTTTTAGGTTGCAGCTTGAATTCACGGAAACAAACATTATTATCAAGCAGAAACATGTGTTTTTATTCACAGAACTCTAACCTTACCCTCGCTTGGAGCTGTTTTTTCTAATGAAAGTTTCACAATTGCATTGACACAGCCGTGTGATATCGATAGAATATCAAAGATACATAATAAAATGGTGTGAATTCACTTATTGGAGGATTTGGTATTATATGGATGTTATATATAATTTTTTGGCCGACTATGTGAATGTTCTCTTATGGGACTACTTTTTGACATATGGCCTGCTGTTCGCCGGATTGTACTTCTCGATTCGCTTCGGGTTCCCGCAAGTCACGCGCATGTGGGAAGCTTTCAAACAAGTTTTCGGTAAATTGTTCAAAAAGGACGTTTCCCAAGAAGGTTCCATGTCCTCCTTCCAGGCCTTGGCGACTGCTGTTGCCGCACAGGTAGGGACAGGAAACGTGGCGGGTGTGGCTACGGCCATCCTCGGTGGTGGGCCGGGAGCGATCTTCTGGATGTGGGTCTCCGCTTTCCTTGGTATGGGTACAATTTTTAATGAAGCGATCCTGGCGCAAGTCTACCGGATGCGCGACCGCAACAAAGGCGACCTCGTCGGTGGACCGGCATACTACCTTTCAAAAGGTGTCGGATCCAATGCTTTGGCGAAATTTTTCTCCGTTTCGCTTATCGTAGCTTTGGGATTCATCGGTAACATGGTGCAATCGAACTCAATCGCATCGGCTGTGACAACCGCATTCGCCATTCCGGAATGGGTGACCGGACTCGTGATCGCTTTGGCAGCCATCCTGATTTTCGCAGGCGGAATGAAGCGCATCGCTACCTTCGCGGAATTCGTCGTCCCAATTATGGCGCTTGTTTACATCGTCGCCAGTCTCGTTATCTTATTCCTGTTCCGTGATAATGTGATACCTGCCTTCAAAATGATTTTTGTCGGCGCCTTTACGCCGCAAGCCGCAATCGGCGGTATCGCTGGAGCATCCGTAAGAGCCGCAGTCCAAAAAGGCGTAGCCCGTGGTTTGTTCTCGAACGAAGCCGGAATGGGTTCGACTCCGCATGCGCATGCCGTCGCGCACGTTGATCATCCGGTACAGCAAGGATTGGCAGCGATGGTCGGCGTCTTCATCGATACCGTCATCGTCTGTTCCGCAACTGCACTGATCATCTTGGTGACCGAATCCTATCTGGATCCTGCCTTGAAGGGTGCGCAAGTGACCCAGGCCGCGTTCTCGATTGCTTTCGGTGGCGGCGGATCCGTCCTGTTGGCCATCTGCCTGACCTTCTTCGCTTTCACGACAATCGTCGGCTGGTACTACTTCGGCGAATCGAACATCAAGTATCTGTTCGGAACGAAAGGTGTTCTGCCTTATCAGATTCTGGTGGCGATTTTCATCTTCCTGGGTGCGCTTCAGGAAGTCGATATCGTTTGGATGCTTGCCGATACGTTCAATGCCTTGATGGTCATCCCCAACTTGTTCGGTCTCTTCTTTCTGTCCAATCAAGTCAAAGGCATTTTGGAGGATTACGACCGCTGCAAATTGGAAGGCCGCATCTTCTACGATTACGATGTAAAATGATTTTGAATACTTGATGCCGGTCAAGTCCTTTCCGGCGTATTCCGCTTATACTATAGTCATATCAGACAAATAGGAGGAATGAATCATGAGCCAAGCTGTTATCCAATTAGGACCCGTCACTTGCCCATCCTGCATCAAGAAAATCGAATCTGCCGTCAGCAAAATCGATGGGGTCGCAACCGTCAAAGTGTTGTTCAACTCAAGCAAAGTCAAAGCCGAATTCGACGGCAACAAGACTTCAGGGAACGACATCAGCGAAATAATCCAAAAACTGGGTTATAGTGTTGAGCACGTCAAAGTTTCTCAGAGAACCTAAAGAAGGGGCCCAGGCATACTATGCTTTGGGCCCCTTTTCCCTTTGGGTCGTTGTTCTTTCGAAATAGTACAGTTGCTTTTGTTCCCTTTCGCCTAACTCCTAAAGTAAGCCCGGCCATCCGAAAAAAGCTCTGAAGGCAAGGGCCTTCAGAGTTTGCATACATCCAATAAAATAGTGATGTTAGGGTCTATTTTACTAGTGCTTGGTATTCTTTTTCAATCGCCGCAAGCAGCTTTTCATCAGTCAAGCCTGTAACTTCTTTGGCAACTTCTTGAAAAGGTTTCTCTTTCAACATAGCAAGCAACGCTACGCTTTCGGTGTCCTCGGAATCATCATACACGAAAATTTTCGCTACGGTTTTGATCAGATGTGAATAATTTAATCCTTTTTCTGAAAGACTGCGGATAGGTCGGATGAAACGTTCATCAAACCCTAACTTTCTCATTGGTGTCCTTCCAACGCGGGTAATTTCATCAACAATATATGGATTCGCAAAACGTGAAATGATTTTGTGGATGTATGTTTGGTGTTCTTCTTTATCGAAGCCCCATTTTGCGACCATCAGTGAGCCTGTTTCAGACAACACATTCAATACTTGCTCTTTCAACTCATCATCTTGCAGTGCCTCTAAAATGGTTTGATACCCTTTTAGTTTGCCTTCATAGGCTACCGTTGCGTGTCCTGTGTTTACAGTAAATAGTTTTCTTTCGATGAACGGATCCAAGTTTGCTGCATAATGAACACCCTCTAAGCGTAATGCCGCATTTTTCATACCAGTTTCATCAACAACCCATTCTTTATAAGGCTCCACAGTAACACGGAGGATATCTTCATGGTGTTGCATTGGCACGATACGGTCAACAGCCGCATTTGGGAACCCAACGAACTTATCCAAATAATCAACATCATCGCCATCTAAATATTTTACCACTTCTGATTTCAAAAATTCTGAACCGCCGATCATGTTTTCACACGCCATGATGTCCAAGCCTTTTTCGATATCATTATTTTTGCGGATTTTGATTCCTTTTGCGATCAATTCCGCGATATAAGGTAAAATGTTAGGCCCGATAGCAGTCGTCACTAGATCCGCTTTAAGGAACGCATCAATAACCTTTTGCGGATCTTTTTTACTGTTGATGCCAGAAACGTGATCAATTGCTACTGTGCGTTTTCCTTCTTCAGCAATTTCAATCTCATAACTGCCGCGAGCATTCAACTCATCAATGATTTTCTCATTGACATCAACAAAAATTATATCAAATCCGTTGTTGTGCAATACTTCTCCGATAAATCCCCGACCAATGTTGCCTCCACCAAAATGTATATCTAACATATTATTCCAAGCCTCCCAATAATTCGATGATTTCTTTCTTATCTGTAGCGGCAACTAACTTAGCCACGTTCTCAATTTCCGAACAATAAATCGCAATTTTCGAAAGAATATCCAGATGTTCGTTGCCTATGCCTGCAATTCCAAAAACCATTGTTACTAACTTGTCATCAGAGGACCCATCAAAATTCACGCCATTCGGAACTTGTATAACTGAAATGCCCGATTTATTAACGAATTTTTTTGCATCCTCTGTTCCATGCGGAATGGCAATAAAGTTCCCTATATAAACAGATAGCATATCTTCGCGTTCAATCATTTTTTCGATATATTCTTTTTCCACATAACCATTATCAACTAACAGTTGGCCAGCAACTCGGATCGCATCATATTTTGATGTGAATTCCTGATTCAATAAAATATTACTCTCTTTTAAGATTGCCATAATTTTTTCTCCTTATTGTTAACTGTATTTTTTTATTATATTTACAAACAGGTTATTCAGTAATTTTTCGATATTTTCCTTTGTCCCCAAATTAAAAATTTCTAGATTTAAATTACTCTCCACCATAGATGCTGAAATGGCACCAAGTATTTCTTTTGTTGAGGAATCAATATCTTCTGGAGCGAGCATCAAGAGGACGCGTTTCAATTCCATGCTATCTTTATTGATATCCAAAATAGGAACAGATTTTGCTAAATCATAGATTCCAAAGAACGGATTTTTCACTTCTTCAGATAGGCAGTGAAAGAACCCAATGCCTGTCTGCGGCAATCCAATCGGCGCTAAGTGCATGCGTTCCAGCAATTGTTTTTGGACGACCATTGGATCCGCTAAGATTGTCCCCTGTAACCGTCGGCAAATAGCCTCCAAATAAGCTTGTATTGAAGACTCTTCTTCCATCTTGCACACCTCAAAATTCGTCAGTACAAATTTAGCCGTTTGGAAAAGTTGATAATATTCCATGAAATCCTGATCCCCTCTGGAAGGGATATCACCTCTGGATTTCCCTTTCAATGGTTCAAATACCGCTTGATCAGGAGGAATGAGGGTTTTCACTTTTTCACGTATACCAATAATTTCATCCTCCATCAACAAGGGTGTCACAACCTTATAATCATGTTCAAAACCTTGCAGGAAAGTAGTCGATAAAATCAAATCAAAATTACCCAATTCTAATTCATGTAATTTTGAGATGCTTGAAGTCGTGACATCATGAATTTCAGGTATATAGCGGCGGATACGAGTCTCTAAGATTTTGGTGGTTCCTACTCCGCTCGAACAAATCAGGAGTGCTGAGAGTTGATGTATTCTTGGAACTTTTTCAGCAGCAGAAGCAAAATGGACAATGATGTAGACTATCTCGTTCTTGCTGAAACGGACTGTAGGAAAGACTACTTTTAAAGCTTTTTCAACGGTGGAGCCCAATGCATCATATTGTTTAAAAATTTTATCCAGAAACACCTCATGTCCTTCTGGCATAGGGACATAGGTTCGGTTGATGGCGGCGCCAATATGCGACAATAAATCTTTAAACAGAGTGTCATCCTGATTGAAATTCCAACTCAATTCATCAGAGACAAGACGAATCAATTCATGGACATGGTAAGCTAAACTGGACTCAAATCCCTCCAAAAAATCTGCTGTATTTACGGGTAGATTCAAACCTTGGATTTGAAAAGCTATGAAAGCAACTTCCTTTTCATTGTATTCTGTTCTGGTTGTTTGCTGAATCTTCTCAAAAATTATTTTTGCGATTTCCAGAACCCTTTCGTCCTGGATTATTGAATTATTTTGAGATAATGTGAAGATACTTTTCCCTTCCTTTAAACGCCACAGCGTCACAGCGATAAAGGTAGTGATTCTTTTCAACCGAACATCAGTTACATGCAGGAAATAATCTGCTGCAACCTGAGTGATGATGTCATAGGCCACTTTCATATCCCAGGGTTGAATGTATTGAAAAAAAGGATTATTTTGAAGTGATTTTTTTTCATCAACAATTTGAAAAAAATTATATTCATCAATTTCCATATTAACCAACCCGCTAATGACCAACCGAATATCGCTCTCAGTTCCTCGCGCTGAAATACCACGGCCTTTTTTTCGCTGAATTTCAATATGATAGGCTTTTAGTGTTTCTTCAATTGCTTGGAGATCAAGTTGGATCGTACTTATTCCCACTTTATATTGATTTGCTAATGCCTCTGTTTTGATTTCTTCCTCTGCAGTCAACAATTCAATGATCAGCAGGCTCTGTCTTTGCTGGGTGGTTAATTCCTCCGACCAATTTAAATCCAATTCTTTTTGCAACTGGTGAAGATTCTCTAGAGAACCTTTTAAGAAATATCCCCTTTTTGAATCATTGCTTATCTTTATTCGATAGTTTGCTAAGACATCTTCCAAACTTTTCATATCTCGATAGACCGTGCGCTCACTTACTTTCAACTGATTGCGGATATAGTCAATCAAAATACCCTTAGGTTGATTCAGCAACAGCATCATAATCTTTTTTTCTCGTTGTGTCAGGTACATAAAACTCACTCATTTCGCTAGCACTCTATAAAATTGAAAGCAGAAGCCAGCACCCGTTTTCAATAGGTTGCTAGCTGCCGCTTATTTTGAAAAAATCTTAACTATTTTTTAAGCTTTTCAACGATTTCATCATATTTTGGAGTGCTTAGGAAATTATTTACACCAACATGCACTGCATTAGGTGTTTTAGCTTTTGCACGTTGCAGTAACTCTTCCTGCGTAACAACCAGTAAACCTTCTACATCTTCTAAGTTACTGATGGCCATATTTGTAACCGGGATATCCATACCGGCTTCCGTTACTTTTTTACGTAACAATGAAGCTCCCATTGCACTTGAACCCATACCTGCATCACAAGCAAAAATGATTTTCTTGATGCTTCCGGCAGAGATATTTTCTTCTTTTGTGCCTGCTGCAGATACTTGAGTCGCTTGGCCTTTTGATTCAGTTTTCATCGCAACGGTCTGAGCAACTTTATCTTCGAATGACGTTTCATCTTCTGCACTTGGTTTAGTGGCTTTTAAGATGATACTGGCTACCAAGAAGGAAACGACCGCCCCGGCTAGGACACCTGCGATAACTGGCAAAAATCCACCTTTAGGACTCATAGCGAAAATAGCAATAATTGAACCAGGTGAAGCAGCAGCGATTAAACCAGATCCCAGAATTGAGTTAACAAAAGTACCCGCAATCCCCCCGGCAATAACTGCAAGGAATAAAACTGGATTCATCAAGACATATGGGAAATAGATTTCATGAATCCCACCGAAGAAATGAATGATTGCAGCACCCGCTGCAGTTGATTTAGCTGAACCTTTACCGAACAACATGTACGCACCCAACAGACCAAGCCCTGGTCCTGGATTAGCTTCTAATAGGAACAAAATGGATTTACCTGTTTCTGCAGCCTGTTCGATACCCAATGGCGTTAAAATACCATGGTTGATAGCGTTGTTCAGGAATAAAACCTTAGCAGGTTCAATGAAAATATTCGCCAATGGAAGTAATCCGGCCCCAATCAACCAATCAACACCATTTGCCATTATGCTTGTGAATGTCTCTACGAAAGGACCTACAGCATAGAAACCTAACACGGCAAGGATAAAGCCTATAATACCAGCAGAGAAGTTATTTACTAACATTTCAAAACCAGATTTAATTTTTCCTTCCATCGCCTTGTCAAATTTCTTGATCAACCATGAAGCAAACGGCCCCATTGCCATTGCCCCAATGAACATCGGCACTGTAGATCCACCGATAACCCCCATAGTTGCAATTGCACCGACAACCCCACCACGGTGACCATAGACTTTATGACCTCCGGTAAAAGCAATCAGTATAGGCAATAAGTAGGTTAGCATCGGACCAACAATTGTCGCTAGCTCTTCGTTCGGCAGCCAACCCACTTCAATAAATAGTGCAGTGATGATTCCCCAAGCAATAAATCCAGCAATATTCGGCATGATCATCCCGCTTAAAAAACTACCCAGCTTTTGAACCTTGACTTTTACACCGTCTTTTGCAGCAGTATCATTATTTGTAGCCATTGAATTTTTCCTCCTCGTATAAGTTCAATTACTTACTTACAAGCATAGTATATTGGTAAAAGAATGCGTTTTCAAGATAATGCACTTGTGAATTTGGCAAAATAAATTTTGACAACATCATTGTTTCGTTTCTGACAACCGCGAGTAATTTGGGAAGCTACGCTCTAGAATGACGGATAATAGTCGATTGCCTAATATTCAGATTCATGCTATCATAATGATGTTTTCTGAAAATAAAAAAGGAGGATATATAAATCAATCGGGATAGCGCCAGACCCAATTTCATTTGGGTGACGAGGAAGAAGTTTATCGAAAGATTCGGCGGATGACTTCAGGCTAGTGTAGTCTACAGAATAAAACAACCAGCGCGAGCTGACAAAAAACTATTCACACACCAGAAAACACAAAACTACCTTATATAAGAAAAGGATGATTAGATATGTGTGGAATCGTAGGATACATCGGAAAAGGCAAGGCACAAGAAATTTTAGTTGCCGGTTTACAAAAATTAGAATATCGCGGTTATGATTCAGCGGGAATTTATGTTGTTGATGAAAATAAAAAGGGTCATATATTCAAAGAAACAGGCCATATTGCTGCATTAAAAGAAAAAGTAAATTTTGACATTTTTGCTCATCAGGGTATTGGCCATACGCGATGGGCTACCCATGGGGAACCAAGCATTGAAAATGCTCATCCGCATCAGTCCCCTAATGGACGTTTCACTTTAGTCCATAATGGGGTTATCGAAAACTATCGTGAGCTGAACGAAACTTATTTGGAAGATGTCGCTCTAAATGGTCAAACAGACACAGAAATTGCCGTGGCTGTTATCGAATATTTTGCTGAAAAAGATAATCTATCTGGAAAAGAAGCCTTCAAAAAAGCGCTTGAAGTGATCACGGGATCATTTGCGTTTGTTTTAATGGATAAAGAAACTCCAAACACTTTATATGCCGCAAAAAATAAAAGTCCTTTATTAATAGCTAAAGGCGACACTTTCAACGGTATCGTCAGTGATGCTATCGCTATGATCCAACTGACAAATCAGTACGTTGAAATCCATGATGGTGAGTTGGTTATTGTAACAGCTGACAAGGTTACGATTGAATCATTCGATGGCACAATTAGGGAACGTGCCCCATACACAGCTCATCTCGATTCAAGTGATTTAGAAAAAGGGACCTACCCATTCTACATGTTGAAAGAAATCGATGAACAACCCGGCGTTATGCGCAAAATCGTTAAAGAATATTCCGATGACAAAGGCGGATTCAACATTGATGCCGCTTTACTTAAAGAATTGGCAGAAGCGGATCGCATTCATATTATAGCTTGCGGGACAAGCTATAATGCAGGTTGGGTCGGCAAATCCTTGTTCGAAAATATTGCTAAAATCCCTACAGAAGTGCATTTGTCCAGTGAGTTTTCATATAATACGCCATTAATCCAAGGTAAACCATTCTTTATTTACCTCTCTCAAAGTGGCGAAACAGCAGACAGCCGCCAAGTGCTTGTAAAAACAAATGAATGGAACTTCCCTGCTGTGACGATTACAAACGTACCAGGTTCTACCCTTTCACGTGAAGCAAAATATACTTTATTGTTACATGCCGGCCCTGAAATCGCTGTTGCTTCAACAAAAGCTTACACTGGCCAAATCGCGGTCCAAGCAATGCTTTGCGAAATTTTAGCAAAAACAAAAGGTGTACAAACCGATATCGACATGGCTCACGAATTAAGCATTGTTGCTAATGCAATGGATGTCATCATCAATGATAAAGAGACCATTCACGACTTTGCAATAGACTATGTTCAGAGCGCCCGTAATGCTTTCTATATCGGTCGCGGATTGGATTACTATGTATGTATGGAATCATCGCTGAAATTAAAAGAAATTTCTTACATACAAGCGGAAGGATTTGCGGCTGGAGAATTGAAACACGGCACAATCGCTTTGATCGAAGAGGGTACACCAGTCCTTGCGATCATTACCCAGAAAAACGTTGCTTCCCACACCAGGGGTAACGTTGAGGAAGTACGTTCCCGTGGAGCCAATACGCTTATCTTTGCTATGGAAGGATTGGAAAAGAAAGGCGATCAATTCGTAATGCCTGCCGTTCATCCAGCGTTAACACCTTTATTAGCTGTTGTTCCGGGACAATTATTCGCCTACTACGCAACACTTGAACGTGGCTATGACGTTGACAAACCACGCAACCTTGCTAAGAGTGTTACTGTAGAATAATAAAACGCCTTGAAAAAACTCAATTTATTCCTATTCTCGTACAGATGGAGTAAATTTTGGTTCTCTGTCAAATAGCGTTGCTGAGATGCTTACCTATTAAAATATGATGATCACATTCACAACCCCCAAAAAGACTTTTTCTTTTGGGGGTTTGTGTTTTTTTATCGTCTGAAGAAAATTGAATTGGCTGAATAACGTTCAGCCTCCTTCAAACAGACCGCGTTGAGGCGGTGCTGGATCTTCCAAAATTATAAACGTTAAAGAATCATCTCTAATCCAAATAAGTTGCTTTTGAAAAATAAGCGTGCTATCATGAAAAAACAAATGAAAATAAACGTGCGTTGAAGAGAAGAAGTACCTTTCACGGTCATCAAAGAGAGCCTCAATCGGTGAGAAGAGGCATGGTCAGGAAAGCGAAAATGCGTCTCGGAGCAAAATGATGCGTTAGTGTCATTTCGGTTTGTACCCGATAGCGTACAGAAGTATGGCTGGTTTTGCGTACTTCATAAGGCACCATCCGCGAGGGTCGTGCGAATAAGGGTGGATCACGAAGAGCTTTCGTCCCTGTATTCCAAGTATTTGGAGTATAGGGACGAGGGCTTTTTTACGTTCTCGGGATAGATAAATTTAAGGAGGAATTCAAATGGATATCATTTCCATTGTCATTATTTTAGCTGTATTTGCGGCATTGCTTTTCGCACTTTATCGTTTGGGCGCCAAACACGTCAAGTTTTCAAAACGTGTTTTCATCGCACTGGCTTTAGGGGTTATCTTCGGGGCAGCCATCCAATTGCTTTTTGCACCGGACAGCACAATCACAATCACTGCAATCGATTGGATCAATATCGTCGGTAACGGTTACGTCCGCTTCCTACAGATGCTGATCATCCCATTGATTTTCGTCTCTATCGTGGGCGCTTTTACCCGCATCGAGGAAACCAAAAATCTGGGCAAAATCAGCGGATCCGTTCTTGGCACTTTGCTGGGCACAACCGCCATCGCGGCTCTGATCGGGTGGGCATCGGTCATTCTCTTCAATCTTGATGGCGCGCAATTCACGCAAGGTACCGCTGAAACTGCAAGGATCGAAGCTTTGACTACCCAACAGACACAAGTCGCTGACTTGACGATTCCTGGTCAAGTGCTCAGCTTCATCCCGACCAACATCTTCCAGGATCTGGCCGGTCTGCGCAGCACGAGTACGATTGCCGTCGTGGTCTTTTCCGCTTTTGTCGGAATCGCTTATATGGGCATCAAGAAAAAACAACCCGACAATGCCGCTCTATTCAAGAAAGGGTTGCAAGTCATCCAATCGATCGTCATGCGCATCGTTACTTTGGTCCTTCGTCTGACTCCATACGGAATCTTGGCCTTGATGACCAAAATGATGGCGACATCCAGTTACCAAGCCATCGTCAACTTAGGACTGTTCGTGGTCGCTTCCTATGCCGCGTTACTGGTCGTCCTGCTGGTGCACAGCTTGATTTTGGCTGGAGTCGGCGTCAATCCGATTACCTACTTCAAAAAAGCTTTCCCGGTATTGAGCTTCGCCTTCACTGCCCGTTCCAGCGCCGGCGCACTGCCGTTGAACGTTGAAACACAAACGAAAGCTTTGGGCGTCGATGATGCTTCCGCCAACTTCGCCGCCAGCTTCGGCTTGTCGATCGGTCAGAACGGTTGCGCGGGCGTCTATCCTGCCATGTTGGCGACCATCGTGGCTCCAACTTTGGGCATCGACGTCACCAGCATCGGTTTTGTATTGACATTGATCTTGGTCGTTACGATCAGTTCCTTCGGGGTTGCCGGTGTCGGCGGCGGTGCTACTTTCGCCGCTTTGATCGTTCTGGGCGCCATGAACTTGCCTGTCACAATCGCCGGACTTGTCATCTCCGTTGAACCGGTCATCGACATGATGCGCACGCTGACAAACGTCAACGACAGCATGCTGGCTGGCGTCGTTTCTTCCCGCAACATCGGGGAATTTGATTCTTCCATCCTGAATGATGAAGCTGCTGTTGTCGATGGGGATGCGATTTAGTCTTCTATTTATATCTGTCCTGACGAAGGACTCGGCTGCCTGCAATTTGCGGGCAGCTTTTTTTGTATTCGGATACCATTGAGCGGTGAAGTCGCTGCGCTCCTCCGGTGAGGCTTCCCACACCGGAGAACAGCGGTAACTTGCGGGCTCTTCTCCTGCGGGCAGGGTTTCGTCGGAGCACAAGACTTAAATGTGGGCCGTACTCCGGCGTAGCCTCCGTTCGCCGGAGGAAAACGGTTGAGATTCTGCTGAGCGAAATTGCGCATCCAAAGCTTGACCCCCATCAAGTCGCTTTCCTGCCTGATGGCGTATGATTAGGCTATAGGAAAATACCAGAGGAGGTCATTAAAATGATCAAATGGATAAATAAATACAAAAACCGCATTACCGCACTATCAGGCTTCCTAATCGTCATCGGTTTTGCTTTGAAAACCCTCGGATATACCACTGCTGCTGACTTCGCGCTTATCTTCGCGACGCTCATCGCGGTGGTTCCGATCATGTACAAAGCCTATCTGGCGTTGCGGATGAAGGCTTTCAGCATCGAGCTGCTGGTGACGATTGCCGTCATCGGTGCGCTGTTCATCCGCGAATATACGGAGTCTTCCGTCGTCACCTTCCTGTTTCTGTTCGGTGACTTCCTGGAAGCACGCACCTTGGAAAAGACCCGCTCTTCTCTGCGGTCGTTGATCGACATGGCGCCCCAGGAAGCGATCGTCCTGCATGGCACCGATCAAGTCGTTGTGCCGGTCGAGGAAGTGGCTGTCGGGGATCGGCTGTTCATCAAGCCCGGCGGCAAAATTCCGGTTGACGGCATCATCGTGAAGGGTCAGGCGGCCATCAACGAAGCCGCTGTGACGGGAGAAGCGATCCCGGCCAATAAATCCTTGGATGACAAAGTCTTTTCGGGTACATTGGTGGACGATGGCTTCATTGAAATGATCGCGGAAAAGGTCGGCGATGACACAACTTTCGCAAAAATTATTGAATTGGTCGAAGAGGCGCAGGAATCCAAATCCAAGGCCGAACGTTTCCTAGATGCCTTCGCCAACTTCTACACGCCGGCGATTGTGGTGCTCTCCGTCATCGTTTACGTTTGGACGCGCGACCTGCATCTTGCCATCACTTTCCTTGTGATCGCCTGCCCGGGTGCGCTTGTGATCGGTGCTCCGGTATCGAACGTGGCCGGCATCGGCAACGGCGCCAAATACGGCGTGCTGGTGAAAGGTGGCGAGGTCATGGATCGCTTTTCCAAAGTCGATACACTTGTTTTCGACAAGACCGGCACGCTGACGAAAGGCAAACCGGAAGTGACCGATATCCATGTCCTCAGTGGCGCCGATCGCAGCGAACTGCTGCAGCTGACGGCTTCGGCGGAGCGCATTTCCGAACACCATCTCGGACAAACAATCGTGAAATACGCACATCAACAAGGGCTGGAAATATCTGTTGCGCCGAAAGATGCGGAAGTCATCAAAGGCCACGGATTGAGAGCGACAGTTGAAGGTCAACGTCTCGTCGCCGGCAACCGCAAACTGATGGTCCAGTCCGGAATCTTGATAAATGAAGCAGCAGAAATCTACGCGATTGCACGCGAAAAAACCGGCAATACCGTCGTTTTCGTGGCCATTGACGGCACGCTCGCCGGGCTCTTCTCCATTGCTGATCAGATCCGCGAGGACGCACCGCAGGCTTTGGCCGAAATGCGCCGCAACGGCATCAAACAGATCATTATGCTGACGGGGGACAACCGCCACACCGCCCAAGCGGTCGCCGAACAATTGGGATTGGACGCTTTCCATGCCGAGCTGTTGCCGGAGGACAAAGTGCGTTTCGTCAAACAACTGCAGGCAGATGGCGCCGTCGTGGCGATGGCCGGTGACGGCATCAACGATGCACCGGCCATCGCGACAGCCGACATCGGCTTGGCCATGGGCGAAGGCGGGACCGACATCTCGATGGAGACAGCCGATGTTGTGCTGATGGCCGACAAACTGATGCAGTTTTCCCATGCTTATTCGCTCTCAAAGGCGACCATGCGCAACATGAAACAGAACATCGCCATTGCGGTTGGAGTCGTGTTCTTCCTTTTGGCGGGCGTGCTGATGGGTTCCGTCCATCTCGCCAGCGGTATGTTCATTCATGAAGCCAGCATCCTGGCCGTCATCCTGAACGCTATGCGTTTAATCGGCTTCAACCGGAAGAAAAGCGGAACGGGTTCGTTCAGCCATGAGAGAAATTTAGGAAATCGTGCCGACTGAGCATCGTAGAGCGCAATATGCTGAGAGACTTCCTGCGTCAGCAGGTTAGTCGAATAGTATCCTTGGCTCGTAGAGACAAGGGGTTCCTTTATCCTTTCCGAAGGGCTAACCCGTGAAACTAGCCATCAGTCGTTATAAAAAGCTCACATCCAAGATAAAATTCGCATGCAGCCTACGGTTTGCGGTACAATTTAAGCAACCAAGACTGCCTGTCCCATTCCGAAACGGAGGATTTTCCCTATGAACGAAACCCATAAACCAGCGCACAATTGCGGCGGAGACTGCGCCTGCAACTCGCACAAATCCTGCATTTCGCTGGTGCCGATCTTCAATCACTTGGAGCCGGACCAGATGGACGAAATCATGTCCGTCACGCATCCGGCGACCTACAAAAAAGGCGAACTGCTCTACCGCCCCGATGATACGTCGGATACACTCTATATCCTCCATTCCGGCCTGATCCGCATTTACCGGCTGGCCGAGTCCGGAAAAGAGCAGCTCGTGCGTTTCCTCAATCCTGGCGATTTCACTGGTGAGTTGGCCCTCTTCAGCGAATCGAAGCACGAAGCCTATGCCGAAGCGGTGAAGGAAACCCAAGTTTGCCGGATGAAAAGGAACGATCTACAGCACTTTTTGTTGAAATACCCTGCCATTTCTTTGAAATTGCTGCAGGAATTCTCCAACCGTCTGGAAAAGTCGGAACGGCAGACGACCTACGTGGCGACCGAAAAAGTCGAAGCCCGCTTGGCCCTCTACCTTGCCGAACTGGCCACGAAGGACGGCGACACCATCACCTTGCCGATGTCGAAGAAGGATCTGGCTTCCTACCTCGGAACGACTCCGGAAACGATCAGCCGCAAGATGGGTTCGTTGGAGGACCACCACCTCATCAAACAACTGAATCACCGCGAAATCGTCATCTTAGATCTCGACGGCTTGTTGTTTTTATGAAACACTCCCGCCTTTCCGCATAATCGGAAAGGCTTTTTTGTCGGATCACAACCGTATTCCACAAGCGCCCTTTGTGGTAGAATAGGCTTACGAAAAAGGGGGAAATTTTGATGACAGAAAAAATGAAGCAAAGGCTTTTGTTGGCGTTTGCCACGGTTGTCGGCTTCGTGATCGGCTACCTGAATCCTGCGACTTCGCAGGCGCTTTTGTCGGGCATCGGCTGGATTGCGGGGATCGGCATGTTCATCCTCTTCCGACGCTCCAATAAAAACCCGTCCCGGGATTATACAGCAAGCTGGGCCTATATTTTGATCCGCATGCTGTTGTTTTTCATCATCGGCGCGGCTTTGGGCAGCATGATCCCTTATTACCAACAGATCATGGCTTTGCAGCAGCAATAAGCCATCTATTCATTTTTCACTAAACAATCAAAAGGAGTATGTATGCACATGGATTACGTCGCCATTGACTTTGAAACTGCAAACAGCCGTGGTGACAGCGTCTGTTCCATTGGCTTGAGCCGCTTTTCCGACGGCAAGGAAATCGATCGCTACTATGCGCTCATCAATCCGCGCCAGTATTTCAGCCGCGGAAATATTCAAATCCACGGCATCACCGAGGACATGGTCGCTCGTGAACCCGACTTTGCCGGCCTATACCCAGACATCCGTTCCTTCATCGGAACCGATCCGCTGGTGGCCCACTTTGCCCAATTCGATATGAGTTGCCTGCAACAAACGATTGAAACTTACAAACTGCCGAAGATGCAGAATGAGTTTTTCTGTTCCTGCAAGATGGCGCAGCGTATGCTGGATCTGCACAATAACCGCTTGCCGACCGTGTTGGACTACTTCGGCATGACGATCGATAATCACCATAATGCCGTGGAGGATGCGGTCGCCTGCGGGCTGATCACCAGCAAAATGCTGGCGCAATACGACTATGATATCCAAGGTTTTCTGGACGAATACCAATACCGGATGGGCAAATTGTTCTCGCATGCTTTCGGAGTGACGAAAGGCGGCAAAAGTACGCCTGCCAGACGAACAAAAACGGCGGCACCGCTGAAGCCGAAGAGCCTGCTGTTCGATAGGGAACACGTCTTTTACGACAAGCACGTCTGCTTTACCGGTCGCTTCCAAAAACTGAAGCGCAACGATTTGGCCCAGCTCGTCGTCGACGTCGGCGGCCATTTCGATGCCAATCTAAGTTACGAGACCCTTTATTTGGTCGTCGCCGACAGCGATTGGCGCAAGATCGGCACACCGAGCGAGAGCCGCAAAATCCAGGTAGTCCGCGAGCTGCAAGGCAGCGGCCACAATTTGACGATGCTTTCGGAATCGGATTTCCTGCGCAACTTTCTGAAGGAATGAGGTGAAGACAGATGAATATCTTCAGCAAAATGGACAATTTAGTGAGCCTGACCGAAAATGAGAAAATTTTGGTTTCCTATATAAAAGAAAATCCCGAGGCTTTCGTGAAGATGAATTCCGCGGAAATCAGCGAAGCCAGCTTCATTTCGAACGCAACGATCTACCGTTTGTGCAAAAAATTGGACCTGGCCGGACTTTCCGAATTGAAGATCTTGGTTTCGGCTTCGATGGGTGATTATCTGAAGGAACGGACGACCCTTGATTTCAACTATCCGATCCACTCCAACGAAACCCAATACCAAATTACGCGGACGATGCAGGAACTCTATGAGCAGACTGTGGTGTCCTCGCTCAACAACCTGGATCTGGAACAACTTCGGCAGGCGGCTTCCTTGATTAAAAAGGTTCCAGCCATCGACCTTTATACTTCCGCCGGGAATCTGTTCTTCGCCGAGAACTTCAAATTCCAGATGCAGGAAATCGGCAGATTCGTCAATGTCCCGATCGAAGAGTATCATCAACGTTTGACGGCGGCCGCCAGCGATTCTTCGCACCTTTCCATTGTTGTTTCCTACGGAGGACGGGGCACGGTCATTCCTGAAATCGTGAAGATACTGCAGAATAACCGATCGCCCATCCTGTTGATCACATCTACCGATGAGATTCCTTTCGCGAGCGCCGCCACGCATCACCTGTACATGAGCTCAAATGAAAGTCACTACAATAAGATTTCTTCATTTTCGACCAGGCTTTCTTTGCTGTTCTTGCTGGATTGTCTTTATACCAGCTATTTCAAACTCGACTACGAGCACAATGTCGCACTGAAGATGGATTACTACAAAAAAATCAGCCGAATCATCTGGTGATGATCATCGGAAAAGCCACTCCTTCTGAAAAGATTCTCTCACTGTTCAAACCATACGGATGCAAGTTTTGAGAGGTTTCTTTCATTAGTGGCTCGGCACCTTTTTTCAAAAATAGTTATGGCTTATACTGAATCCATCCATAAAAGAGGAACCTTCATTTCTTAATGAAATCCTCCCGGCGTGAGATCGCTCAGTCAGTAAGCGTCGGAAAAAAATGACTCCATTCTTGAGAAGAAAGGCCTTCAACCACGTACTGCCATACGCAATGAGGCATTCTGCTCTACGAAAACCGGACAAATCTGTCCGGTTTTTTGTGTGTTTTTAGACCTGTTGATTAGCTTCTTGGTATAATAAGGGCGAAGAATTATTGCTGTTTTATTTATGGAAGAAGGAACCGATATGTTTAAAAAGACTGGAGACAGATCCGGGGAAGTAACCTTGTACAGCGGTAGGATGAGTTGGTGCCGAAGCGAACAGTCCGCTCTGGATGGCTTTGGCTTTTTGACAGACAAGCAACTCCGCTTCGACATGCCGGAAATAGCCAAAATCATGACAAAAATTTTCTTCAAACCCTTCTCAAAAGCCTTCGCTGATGGCATCTACGATATCGCTATTCCCTATGATGACATCAGGAGCGTACGTCCAGGCGCTTACGGCCTCCGCAAAGCGCTGATCATCGAAAGGAAAGACGGTACCCTCTTCAAATTCGCAGTCAATCACTATGATACATGGGAAAAAGCCATCCGGAAGCGCATGATAAAAATCGCATAACAACTGAATCTATACCGAACGAAAGGGGCGGCCTCGTTGGAGGCCGCCCCTTTCTGTGTTTTGATATTCGCGTTCGTGGCGGAATTCCCCGCCAAAATGGTTTTGACGGGCAATCTCATGTTGTCCACGGACGTTTTTCCCCGCCAAAGTGGTTTCGGCGGGTTTTCTGACTGTTATTTGAACTGATTTTCCCCGCCAAACCGCTTTTGACGGGTTATTTCTGAGCATAAAGCCGCTTTCCATATGGAAAGCCTCTACCTTTTTGCTACTCTTTGCTGATCACTACTTGTTTCTCTTTGTTGCCCAGAAATTCGTTCAGGAAGGCCGCAGCCAGTATCAGCACGCCTCCCGCCAATTGCACGGGTGACAAGTCTTCTTTCAGGAATACAGCCGAAACCACAATCGCCGTCACCGGATCGACATAGCTGAGCACAGCGAATGTCTGGCTCTCGACAGCTTGGGCGCCTGCAAACATCAGCACATAGGCAATCCCCGTGTGGATGATCCCCAAAACCAGCAGACTGGTGATTGAGCTTCCAGTCAATTGTCCCAATCCGAACCCGGAAGTCAGTGCAACATAAGGGGTCAGGATTCCGGTTGCGATGACGAGCGTCAAAGCAGTCAAAGGGATCCCTCCAAGACCCGCGATTTTTTTGTTGGACATGATGGCCACCGCATAGAAAAATGCAGCAGCCAAACCGAATCCGATCCCGACCGGATGATTATATGCCCCCGCATTGGGGCTCACTCCGATAATCAGGAACATCCCGAGCATCGCCAACAGGACGCAAGCGATCTTCTTAGCGGTCAAGGATTCCTTGAAGACGAACGGTGCCAACAGCGTCATGAAGATCGGTTGGAAATAATAGCTCAAGGTTGCATTCGATACCGTCGTGTAACGGAAAGCTTCAAACAGCAAGATCCAGTTCATGCCGACAGCAAAACCCGAAAGCAACAGGAACTTTGCATTTTTCCTGACCAACGCCAAAGGGATCCTTTCCTTGCGCACCAACAATGTCCCCCAGAGGAACAGACTCCCCAAAGCGCCCCTGAAGAAGGCAACCTGATTGGAAGCCAAGTCAATATTCTTAACGAAGATGCTGATCGTCCCGAATATCAGCATCGATAGCATCACTTTACCTTTTCCTTTCGACACAACCCCACACCTTCCCTTAATTGATGAAAATAGTACACCCATCATATCACAGAGTTTACCTGCCGGGACAGGGCTGACGCAAAAAAATACGGAACGCGCAGCCAGCTGCGTTCCGTATTCTTTTATGGATCAATTGTCATTAAGACATTGCTTCATGCGTTCCCCATGCGAATTTGTCCAAAACTAATCGATGGACGCAGTGATGATGGAAGCTTCCCTGATTTCTTCTACTTTTTTTGGTTTCTTTGCCTTTTCAGGTTTCTTTCCAGCGAAATAATAGACAACGGATCCCCATTTAATAAAATTTTTCATCATTGTTGCTCCCTCCTTCATTATGAAACGCACATCTTGCTGGTTTACTGGTTACTGTTGCATTAGGTACAATGCTTGCCCGAGACGATCGAGCGTGTCTTCGATCACTTTGGTCGGCGCCGCCAAGTTGATGCGTTCGTAGCCTTCGCCCTCTTCACCGAAGATATAGCCTTCATCAGTGAAGAACTGCACTTCCTCGCGCATGAACTTTTCCAGTTCTTCCGCCGAAAATCCTAATGCTTTGAAGTTCACCCATTGTAGATAAGTCCCCTCAACCAAGGGTGCGGTTATCTTAGGGAAATTCGCAGTGAAGAAATCACGCACCAGATGCTGGTTCCTGTCGATGACCGGAATCAGATGATCAAGCCACTGTTCCGCTTCATCGTAGGCAATTCGGCATCCTTCCAACCCCAGCGTCCCGACCATACCGCAAGCGACACTTCCGAGCGCATCGGACAGTTTCTTCCGCAAAGTCTCATTTTGAATGATGATGTTGGAAGTGCACAGCCCAGCCAAATTGAATGTTTTGGATGGCGAAGTGCAGGTGATCGTTCTTTCAGCCACTGCGTAGGAAAGTGTCTGGAAAACCTTATGTTCGTAGCCGGGCATGATCAGGTCATGATGGATTTCATCCGCGACGATAATCATGTCATAGCGCAACACGATATCCGCCAAGCGCGCCAACTCCTCTTCCGTCCACACCCTTCCGACTGGATTATGGGGACTGCAGAAAATAATGAGCTTGTTCTCTTTCTTACGGCAAAGATGCTCAAGCCCTTTAAAGTCGATCGTGTAATCGTCCGCGCGATTCAAGAGAGGATTCCTGACGACTTTCCGTCCCGCATTTTCGATGGCTCCAAAGAAAGGATAATAAACCGGCGTCATGATGATGACACCTTCACCCGGCTGGGTATACGCCCTGACTGCCGCATAAAATGCTGAAACGACACCGGGACTGGTCAAAATCCATTCCTTCTCCACCTCAAAATTGTGCCGGCGTCGTTGCCAATCGATGACCGCTTGATAGTAGCCTTCGGTAGGGACACTATAGCCCAGTATGTTGTCCTCCAAATATTCCTGTAAGCCTTTGGTGATCTCGGGCGCAGTCCTGAATTCCATGTCCGCCACCGTAAGCGGCACCACATCATCCGCTACATCCGGCATCCATTGATACATCTGTTGCCATTTCACGGAGCCTTTGTTTTTTCTGCTGAGGACCGACTCGAAATCATATATTTTTTTGTTTCCTTCAATCTCCATCCCATACGCCATATTATCTCTCCCTTCCCAAACGTGTAAGATTTAATCACACGAACGTCGGATCGGCACCTCATTTGTGAGTGCAATTCATTTATGAAACTAACTATAAGGGGATTTTTGGCCATTGTCTACTTTCCTATAACAAACCAGGTCACAAAACCTCACATGCCTTTAAAATCCCTTCCCAGACCCCTACCCAATCGCTGCTCCTCCGCGTTACCATTCCTAACATGATCTTTCACTAAAAAACAAAAAAGCCCCAATTACGCTATATTCACGCAACCGGGACTTAGATAGTATTTTTCTTGGAAGACTTATTTGAATTCAATGAAGAGATACAGATCTCCACCTGTGAAATCCGGCGTACGCTCCAAGGAATTGACCAAAATATTCATTCGGATCTGGTCATTTTCGGTGGTTATCGTCGCATCCTCAGTCGTCAGATTCCCTTTGTCGAAGCCGGAAGTCGCAGCCTCCTCGAAAATGGTATCGTACACTTCGCGGGTATTGTAGGCGATCAATTCTTCTCCTGCCGCATCCTTTACGGTCAAGACATAATACGTGCCATCCAACCTTTTTTCCAGTTGGTATGGTTGTCCATCCACTTCAAAATCGGTAGTTTCAACTGGGCTTGTTTCGACTTCGGAATAGTAAAGATACTGGTGGACCATGACATCGAAGTTTGCGATTCCAAGTACGGGATCGGCATCCCAATTCAGGTAGACGAATTCGCCTTCGCCTTGAGGATAATCCGTTTCGGAATAGGTCATGTCGAATCCGTAGGTATCGCTGAAATCACTGTAGACATTGAAATCACTCGGCAGGTAGGCTACCTCTTTATTGTAGCCCATGTTGTCGATGTAGGAAGCGACCTTTGTGATGACAATCTTATCGCTGAGGGAAACGTCACTTTTCGGAACGATGGCGTTATTTACCAACATATCATTTTCAATCAGTTTCTGTTCCAAAAAGCCGATTTGGTTGTTCTTGCTGACGGTAAAGGCATCAATCGGCGGAATGATGGAAATAGCCGACAGCGCAAGCAAAGCGATGGCGATCAAACCATTATGCTTCGGTTTCATGAAACTGAAGATCACTCCGGCTATCGTCGCGAAGATGCCGAACAGGATGACATAATAGCGGCCGTGCGTGACGCCCATCTCCCTGATTTTCAGGAAGGAAGCGATGGTCTGGAAGACGACAATCGGAATCAGGACCTTAGGGAAAATCTTGCGGAACAGGTCAGCAAATTTATTCTCGAGATTGCAAGCAAGGATATAGACGATGATGACGATGATCGCATAGGAAACAAGCAGTGGTTCCAAAAGATTGTCTGTCCAGAATTCCCCTCGGATATTCATGACGACATAGACCACAAGGATCAACGTATAAATGGCCGTCAACGGGATGATGATGTAGGAAATCAGAACTTCCAAGAAGCGCGGCACAATAAATTGACGTTCCAATGTTTCCCCGCGTTTCGCCCACGCCTCATCCGGTATCATTTCTTCACGTTTGCCCGGGTACATTGGTGTCATCGACAAGAAATAGATCGGCGCGAACAAGGAACCGACTATGTTCAGAAGATGTGTGAGCATTTTATAATCGATATTGAAGAGAAGGTAATCCGTAGCGTAAAAAATGGCGCTGATACCTGCTGCCAACACTCCTGAAAAAAGTATGGTCGTAAAGAAGGCTTTCAGTGCTGACAAAAAACTCCGGTGGAAAGGTGCTTTAACACTTTTGATTGAAGGTATCCAAATAAACGCGATCATGAGAGCGAACAGTGCCACACCTGTTTTTACACTGATTGCTATATTGTACAGCGTCTGCGGCCCGACCGCGAAGTAGTAGCCTGTCGCAAGCAACACCGCTCCGCCCATCAGCAGATAGCGGGCATTCAGTTGTGTAAAGAAACGTTCATAAATCATTTGGCCGACGATGCTCAACATGGCCCCCACCAAAAAAGTGAACAGATAGCGGGCATAATCCTCGCGCGGGTTTTCGATCATGAAGCTGTTCAAAACCGCGACCGCAATCAAAAAAAGTACGGTCAATGGATAACGACTGATGGAACGTCCCATTCCTTTGTAGGCTTTCCATAATGATTCTTTGAATTTCATTTTTGCCACTCCTTTCAGGCATTCGGATGATCGGATAGCATTCTCTTTTTCCGAAACCTTCCCCCTTCCAGCTCCTATCCTTTGCACCCGCGTTATTTCTAAAGGTATTCCCGATGAAATCGCACAGTTTACTTATCTTAATTATGGATATTCATGAGCACCTTTGTCAAATTTTGCGATGTCTTTAAGGGCTCAGCACCAAAAAATCCATCACTCAAAAAGAGCATAGCTTGCCGCTATGCCCTCCTTCTTAATCTTTGAACGGACCCGTCTTCGCATCCTTCATCGCCAATTGGATGTAATCGATGGAAGCGTTGAGTTTGGCAGTTTCCCACTCATCCAAAGCGACCCCGAATTGTTTTTCCACGCCATTGCGACCGATCAGGCAAGGCATGCTCAAAGCCACATCACCGTCATGTCCGTACTGTCCGCGCAGAATTGTGCAGACGGGATGGACGCTCTTTTCATCCAGTAGGACAGCCTGCGCTAGAGTGATCGCAGATTGCGCAACCCCGGCATTCGTCCAGCCTTTCCCATTCAGGACATCATAGGCCGACTTCACGACCGCCGCCCCGATTGCTTCGGGATCCAATGTCTCCACTTCCGGGAAATAAGTTCCGAACTCATCATAGCGGATGCCGTTTATGGCCAACCGGCTCACCACCGGGAAGGCGGTAAAGCCATGCTCGCCCATCATGTAGCCGGTCACACTCTTGGGATCGACACCGTACTGTTGCGAAATCACTTTCCGCAGACGGGCAGAGTCCAACATCGTGCCTGTCCCGAAGATCCGTCCTTCCGGATAATCGAATTCGCTGGCTGCGATATAGGTCACTGTGTCCAATGGATTCGTTATCAGGATGATGATGGCCTCTTTTGTATATTTTATGATTTCGGCCATGACTTCACGGATGACCGCCGCATTTTTCCCGGTCAATGATGCGCGATCCGGGATGGCATTCGGATTCTTATCATCCTTAAGAACACTCGGTCCAGCAGCGATGATGATGACGTCCGCATCCGCGCAATCGGCGTAATCCCCAGCGTGTACATCGACATTGGACATATAGGTCAACGCGGTCGCATGCGCCTGATCCAAGGCTTCCCCATGGGCAACATCCTTCAAAATATCGATCGTCGCAATTTCCGCAAATAACCGCAATTTCATCGCGTCAGCCAACACATAGGACCCTACGTGGCCCACACCCACCACAACCAGTTTATTTTTGTGCATCTTTTCCCCTCCAATTCTCATCATACTTTCATCTTAGCACCTTTTCGGCGATTTATCACACGTATTTCGCAAAAGAGGATAAGTCATGGCGCCGACTTGTTGCATTAATCCACCGGTCCGAGTACTATGGAAGCAACATCACCCAGAGGAGCATACGTTAAATGGAAAAGTTTGTGGAAGCTTTAAAACAAAAAATTCGCAGTAAAGAAGGCTTGTCGCCCAAGATGCAGGATATTCTGGATGCTTGCGTGGTGCTGTTCTCGACGAAAGGATTCTCCAACACCAGCACAAAGGACATCGCCAAAGCAGCCAACGTTGCCGAAGGGACCATCTACAAGCACTTCGGGACCAAGGAAAACTTGCTTTACGCTACGATTTTCCCGATTCTGCGCGACATCATCTCAACGGAAGCGCTCGCCCAAGTGCAGCAGTTCCGCAATTCTGCAGAGAATGCGCCGTTTGAGCGGTTCGTGGAATTCATCGTGCGCAAGGACGTCATGATGCCTGAAGAGCATTTCCAATCCGGTAAAATTTTCATCAGCGAAATGATGTACGACAAACAGCGGTACAAAGAATTCATCACCATGATCCCTAAGGACTTGATAGAAGGCATTTACGCAATCCTTGACGGCTATAAAGAAAAAAACGAAATCGTCGATTGGCCAAATCCCGTGATTTGGCAGTTCATCATGAGTATCCTATTCGGCAATCACCTGACCCATTACGTCCTTTTCACGGATACAAAGCGCGATAAAGAAGCCGAAATCGCCTATCTGACCCAGCAGATCGTCAAAGGACTGAAACCTGATAAGCAATTGCATTGACAGCCCGTTCCCGAATCGCTATACTTGACTAATCGCACAGTGAGTAAATACTCACTCATCGTTATTTCTTTTAATATAATAAGGAGGCATCCCATAACTATGGCTTTTGTGGAACTAAAAAATCTGAATAAATTTTACCCGATCAGCGGCTCGGAAGATTTCCAGGCACTGAAGGACGTCAACCTTTCCTTGGACAAAGGCGAATTGGTCTCAATCGTCGGCGAATCCGGCAGCGGTAAATCAACCTTGATGAATCTGTTGGGCGGCCTGGACAGCCAGTTCTCAGGCGAAATAACCATTGACGGCCAAAACATGAGCACGTTCAAGGAAAAAGATTTCGTGAATTACCATAAAGAGAAAATTGGCTTCGTTTTCCAGAGTTTCAATCTTGTTTCCCACCTGAGCGTGCTGGATAACGTCACGTTGGCAATGACGCTTTCGAACATCGACAAAAAAACGCGGGTCGCAAGGGCGAGAGAAGTCCTGAAGCAACTCGGCCTCGACGACCAATACAAAAAGAAACCGAGCCAGTTATCCGGCGGGCAAAAGCAGCGTGTAGCCATCGCCCGCGCGTTGGTCAACGACCCGGACATCATCATTGCCGATGAACCTACCGGAGCCTTGGACTCACAGACGACGGACCAGGTTTTGGACATCATCCAGGACATCGCCAAAACCGGCAAACTTGTCATCATGGTCACCCACTCGGAGAAAGTAGCGGCCCGCTCCACGCGCGTCGTCACAATCGATGACGGAAAAATCATCGGCGATATCCGTCAAGGCGAGATCGCGTTACACGAAAATTTGCTTGAAATCCAGCAGAAAACCAAGAGTAAAAATCTCACTTTTTTTGCGGCAATCCGTTTGGCCCTTCTTAATATGAAGGAAAAGTTGGCCCGGAACATCCTGATCGCTCTCGGCGGCAGCATCGGCATAATGAGTATCATCGTGATGCTGTCCCTTGGTGAAGGCGTCAATGACTACCTGACCGAAACGATGAACGCCAACGTCAATCCGCTCGTAAGTGAAGTGCGGATGCCCATCGTGATGGAAACCAACAACAGCGAAAACACTGACTCCTCTAAGATGATCATGACGCCGGCCGGTGCTGAGATACCTGCCGGGTCCGCGCCATCAGGTCCTCCTGCCGGGGTAACGCAGTCTGACCCGTTCGGAGAAGAAGATCTGGAAAAACTACGGAATATTCCGCATGTGGCAGAAGTCAATCTGGCCTACTCTTCGCTTACGATCGGCAGCGATAACGTCATCTATGAAGGCGAAAAATATGCCTTCATGAACTTTGGGACAACCTCCGGCATGACCGATTCCAACATCCTCTACGGCGCTTTCCCTGAAGCAGGCGAAATCCTGATCACAGAAGGTGTCGCCAATCAGATGGCTGGCACTGCCGAAGAAGCCATCGGAAAAGAAGTGACCGTGGATGTTACTATAGACGGCGAATCTCTGGAAAAAAATTATGTCATCAGCGGCATCTATTCAGCCGGCCAAGCTATCGGTGCGTTTGAATCTGTCTATATGTCGGCGGAATCATTCGAAACCTTGACTGCGGAAAACAATCTGGAAGTAGAACCGAACGTTGTCTACTTGGTATCTGATGATCCGGAAAATACCCAAGCCATCAAAGATGAAGTGGCCGCCCTAGGTTACCGTGGTTCATCTGCGGATGCCCTGGCTTCCACGTTCACCCAAATGCTAGATATCTTCACTTACATCCTTTCCGGGGTTGCCGGTATCTCCTTGTTCGTGTCCGCCATCATGATTTTGACGGTACTCTACATCAGCGTAGTGGAACGGACACAAGAAATCGGTGTCATCAAAGCAATCGGTGGCCGCAAGAAAGATATCCGCCGCATCTTCGTTTCTGAGTCCTTCCTGATCGGTCTGTTCAGCGGCATTCTGGGTGTTGGTATCGCCTACCTCATCACCGTCGTCGGAAATATTGTTGTGGAGAACCTGTTTGATACTGCCATCCTGAATATGACACCGGCATTTGCGGTGTTCGGCATTGTCACCAGCGTGATCATCAGCATGGTAGCCGGCCTGATGCCAGCCCAAAAAGCAGCCCGCCTAGACCCAGTAGAAGCCCTAAGACACGATTAAGTTCAGGATGTGATGATTCGCGTTTAGATAACCGGACGTTGGAGTACCCCACGAAGTGAACCTCTTTTGTTCACTCCGCGGGGTGCGAAACGGTAGTGGTATCTGCGAATCAGAACTCAACTACAGGATACGATGAATCCCGTTTAGAAATCGAGCATTACGAGCAACCAAAAGAAGCAGCCGGATTTTTGCCGGCTGCTTCTTTTGATTTATTCCGAAAGGCGCATCTGCGCATAAAAGGCGTTCATCTGATCGGCCAATTCACTTTCCTGCATTTCATGGAAAATGCTCATCACATTGTACAGGTATCGCACCAACCAATCAAATGCATCCTTCTTCAGTGTAACGCCTTCCTTCGTTTCTTCCTCGATTTCTTTGTGCAACGAATCTACCCAATGATCCCCAAGGACAATCCGTACCCGTTGGAACTGCTCCCGGAAAAGTTGTTCGGTGGAAACTTCTCCTTCCCCCGGCATCCACTTGTTCCGGTTGGCACTCCGGTAATAACGAGGGATGAAATGTTTGAAATAAGGATCGGACTGCTGCAACAGGAAGAATGCTGCTTCATATTTACAATCGGCAATGTAGCTGTCCAACAAATAGGAAACCAAAATATCCCGAAAATCGATCGACAGTTTACGGACAACCAAATCCTTGTACGTATCGTTGATGGGCACAATGTCCAATTTGGTGTACAACGGTTGGCGGCTTGCCCCCACCACCAATTCTTCGCGTTCCAACAACTTATGCGCCTCTTCCTTCGCCCTGTCATGCATACCACGGGAGCGAAAAACGACGTAACGGACCCATTTCAGCAATGCGCCTTCTTCAGCAGTCAGTTGAATGTCCGGGTTGCCATCCAAAACCGCCGCAAAATTTTCCAACTTCCGGACCGTATCCGCATAATCATGATGCTCCCACTGGATATAGCTCGCCTCATCCTTTTCGTAACGGAAGCTGATGAAAATCATCTGTAGCCACAGTTTTTTTATGTCAGAATAACTGACGCGATAATGTAACTGTTGCCGCAACACTTCTTCCATCTGCGCTTTGATTCTGGTCGGTTCCCAATCCGATCCGATTGCTTCAGCTTCAAACAACTGGACGAGTTCGATCGACTTCCTGACATTATATTTGTTCTCTGTCATTAATTTGTTTACAATAGGTCTGAGAATGAGGTGTGATAGCTTCGCTTGGTTCTTGAAATAAGGGAAAATAAAATAATCTTCATTCATTCTTTTCCGCAAAATCCCCGCATGCAAGGGCTGGTGACCAAGAGGCCCGATTATCGGCGAAAAGTCCTTCAACTCATATTCCCCTTCCATAAATTCCACATTTGCATGATTGAAAGGATATCCGGTTGGAAAATTCTGTTTGTAATAGAAGAGATACCACTCATGCGCTTCGCGTTCGTTCAGCAACAGCCGATCCACAGAGATGTCTTCTTCGGCAAACCGCTTCGCAAAACGTTGCGTTTCATGGGATAATCGATAGTATTGTTGCGTATGCAGAAAATCATGCAATGTATGCTCTGTCACCACGACTTTGTCAGCCAGCACATAATCATAAATCGCGTAGTAATACTCAAAAAACAGGTCGTAATCACCTTTCATCGCTTGCACCTCCGGAACGTAATCCCTTACAATTCTAAGTCCATTTTACCATATTGCTCACAAAACAAAGAAAGAAAGCCCGTTAAGTCGACAAACTCAGCTGCCAAATACTGAAAATTGTAAGATTACCTGAAAACTGAAACAAACATCCTACATTGAGTTTATTGAAATTTATACAAATTCCGTTCAGTTGATATAAAAATGTTCAGTTATTGGATGACGTTTTCGCGCGATGGTGCTATACTATACATGAAATGACGTTTGTCGCATTCGCGTACAAATATAGCACAGCGCCTGAGGAATCCCAACCTATAAGGATTTTCCGAAAAGCATCCCTTCCTGTTCTCTCCCGCCCCTCACTTTTTGATGAGCAGAAATACCAGCATCCAATAAAATAAATATCTTTACATCAGTTATATTGCTTTTATCAAAAAATTTCTCACACCAAAAGTACCCATAAACAAGCTTTTAAGTGCAAACAACTATAGCTATTTTGTTTTTTAAAAGACTTTTAATAAACAAAAACAGAGTTTCTGTCTATTATGATCCGAAAGTCTTTTAGCAATCTTGGGACCGATAATCCATGTTAAAGGGGCTGTTAAATTGCACACCAAAAATGGATAGTGATCACTTCAGCCGGAAACTTTTATTGCAATCGGCCGCGATCGGGAGAAGCGAAGCCGATACCACAATTCATGCCCTTTGATGGAAAAATATTTGCCACCTCTGTCGCATCAATAAATTGGTTTCGTTAACGGCAACATAATTTGTGCAATAAACTTATCATTTTTAGCAGCTAGTTTGTACATGTCAGATTAAATTACATACATATTACAAACTAGCCTTTTTATGACAAGGATTAAATTTTGATATTTTTATAAAATATACTAGACAAACCAAAAAAATAGTATATTATTATTGTTATTGGCTCGTTCGGATGATATGGAATTTGAGTCAATTAATTTTCAAATTGTCGAACCGTTGCTATCAGATAGATTACGTTAGGAGGATAAATATGTATACCATGTCCAACATAAAAAACCTCTCCTTGAAGATTGTACTCGCTGAAAAGAATACAATCACAGCCGCCCAACCTACTAACTACCAAAAATTCCCTTATGTTAAACTTTTCTATGTTACATCTGGGGATGTTTCTTTAATAATGAAAGAAACGACGGAAAAGCTTTCAAAAGATCAATTGATTTTATTGAATCCAAATGTAGAGTACTATTGGGACCTGACAGGAGATAAAGCAGCAGAGATCATCGAAGTCGGTATCCACGGACTTGAGTTCTCAAAAATCGGGGATGCAGAAAGCGATTTCTCTTATTACCGCCACAACGACGGTGAAAAAGAAACCGCAACCTTCCTGAATTTATTGCTGGATGAAATGAGCACACGCAACCAAGGCTACGAAGAGGTCAGCAAACGCTTCGTCGAGATTATCCTGATCCACTTGTTGCGTCTGGAAGAATTCTCAATCCGCAACTCGCTGAACAAGAAGAACCACAAAGAAATCCAAACGGTCAAGAATTACATGAAAGTGAACTACCACAAGAACATCACTTTGGATGACTTGGTGGATCTGGTCCACATCAACAAATTCTACTTGATCCGTATCTTCAAGCAGGAAGTCGGCATGTCGCCGATCGACTACTTGATCCACATCCGTATCGATGAAGCGCAAAAAATGTTGCGCAACACCAATATCGCAATCGCCGATATTGCACACTTGGTCGGCTTCCAGTCACCGTCACACTTCTCGAAAACATTCCGCGAATTGTCGAACTGCACGCCTTCACAATACCGTCGTCAAGGAAACCAATAATACAAAAAGAAGAAGAAGCCGCTGTTTTAAGCGACTTCTTCTTCTTTTTGTTCCTCCAACGCCCGCAAATAGTCTCTTGCTTCGCGCGGTCTGCGAAAATGTTGAATTTCGATGCCGGCCGGCGCCTGATCCAGTAAAGCAATCAAGCCCGGCCGGTTGTTTTTGTTGAAGTTCCAAATGAATTTCATGAATTCCCAGTCGAAGCGCTCCGGGCAGCCTTCCCCCATATCGGGACGGGTGCGCTTGCGATTCGAAACAATTCGCTTCAACGCGCGGTAAAGGCACAACCTTCTGGGGTAGTCGAAAAAGAAGACCGTATCGGCGCGCTCCAGCCGGATCGGCAGACTACGTTGATAATTGCCGTCGATTATCCAGCTGTCCTCTTTGATCCGTTCTTTTTGGATCCGGTCCTGTTCCACATCAGAGCGCAATTCCCAGCCGGGAAGCCAATACAGTTTATCGAGATGATGCAACGGATTGCCGGTCACTTGCTGAAGCTTGCGCGAAAAAGTGGACTTTCCCGATCCGCTGCATCCGATGACGACGATCCGTTTCATTGCCTTCCCACTCCCGCTGTACTTCATCTTCGCCAAACCGATCCCTCCATTCGAACGAGACATTTTCTTCTATCAACCAGTTTACCACAGCAGAAATGCAGTGAACAGTAACTGATGCGCCTTCGCAACTAATGGTATACTGGAATTAAAAAAAAACGGAAGGAACGATGCACGATGATACGCAAAGCCCGAAAAGAGGACTGTCCGGAACTCTACGACCTGATTCACGAAATTTTCGTTGATATGGAATTGCCGCTGCTCGATCTGTTGGAACCGGATGTCCTGAAAGCCGCGATAGTTCGAGCCATGCAGGCGGACGTCTACCGGTTCAGTTACCGTAATGGCCTTGTCTATGAAGAAAACGGCGAAATCCTCGGCTGTTGCTTTGGCTATCCGGGAGCTTCCGAACCCATCATCGATGCCGCACTCCGGACCGCTTTTGAGGAAATGCACGTCACGGCGCCCAGACTTTTCCCCGACAGCGAAACATTTGCCGGAGAATGGTATTTGGATTCCATTGTGACGAAGCAGTCAGCTCGTGGAAAAGGTGTCGCTTACCAATTGCTGCAAGCACTGCCGGCACTCGCCTCAGTTGCGGGTGAAACCGTCATCGGCCTGAATTGCGAAAAGGACAATCTGCAGGCAAAAAAACTTTACGAAAAAGTCGGCTTCCGGACAGTTTCCGAGCGGATATTGAGCGGGCATGTCTATGACCACATGCAATGGGCCTTCACAGGTGCAGACTTGAATAAATAACATAAAATCAGCTTCCGTTTGTAAAGTAGTCACTCTATTTATTTAAGAAAAATGATAAAAATATTATAAATAAAGCACAGCATAGACTTACTAATAACCCTAATTTTTTTCGTCTATTCTCCATGTGTCTACCCTCTTTTTTTGACTATCCTAATAAACATATACCAATTAAACACTATTCCCAACATCAATAATATTCCTCCTAAAACATAAGTATTCTTACTTACGTTTTCAGAGAAATCTAAGAAAAAAATAAAAACTACTGAAATGAACACTATTCCAAATATAAAATTAACGATTGTATAAAGTGATTTTTTCATACGTCATACCTCCAAATATTCAGTGTCACCTAAAATGGCACCTCTTGGATTATCTTAATGTTTCGATCAGGTCTTTTTTAGCAGCTGCTGAAGCAGGCATGACAGAGAAAATTAACCCTATACCAGTCGATACACTTATGGCTAAAAACACAGTTGAAAATTCAATTGAAATTGGAATGTCAATGATGGATCCAATTATGTAAGCCAAACTGATGCCTACAATATAGCCCACAATCCCTCCAAACAAGGTCAGTGTGACGCCCTCCAAAAGAAATTGCATCCGAATGGAATTTTGGGTCGCTCCCAGCGCACGTCGAATCCCAATCTCTTTTGTCCTTTCCGAGACAGAAATGTACATCATATTCATTACCCCTACACCTGCAATAAATAGTGATATTCCGGCAACAGCTGAAATAAATACTGTGATCGTGCGGAGGATTTTACTGATCCCGTCAGTTAATAAGGCGGTATCGAATACTTGATACTCACCAAAAGCTTTCATTGCACCCTTTTCCTCGAGTTGTTCAATCACATCCGTCGTCACGGAACTAGGCGTGGCTCCCTTTTCTAATGTCACTGTTAAGGAAGATTTTTCAGCCGTGTCATTGAAATAGTGCAAATATGTTTTTTTGGGAATTTGAATGTTGCTTTCTGGCATAGAAAACATACTTTCTGACTCCGAGCCTTGATAAATCCCGATTATTTTGAATAAATGGCCATCTAATTCAATACCACGATCCATTGCGTTTTCAGCACTTCCATACATCTCTTTTGCGGTAACGGAATCTATCATAGCTACTTTATCCAGCGTTTCGTTTTCATACGATGTTAGCTGACGTCCGACAATGGGATCCTTACCTAGATCATTTATTAAAGAAACTTGTTTATTCTGTTTTTTGCCTTTGATGTAAATGCCTTTATAAATGTTCGAATAATCTGGGTCAGGGTAATTTGCGGATTTCACTCCCGCAACTTGCTTTACGGTTGCAATGTCCACATCAGTGAAATAATCCAAACTGCTGTAGCTCAGACTATCGTTACTTGGGGCATAATTTACTTGTATGTTCACTTCATCCGATTCACCATTGGTTAAATTCCTTAACGTTTCTTTCTCAAATCCGCGGCCGATTGATAAAATAGTGATGACGGAGGCAATCCCAATCACAATGCCAAATATGGTTAACAGGCTTCGTTTTCTGTTTTTTAAGATTGCTTTAGTAGCGGTTCGCCAATTAACATATATGTTCATGGGCGTAACGCCTTATCTTCAATAATCTCACCATCGCGAATACTTATTAATCTTGAACAATACGGGACCATATCAGGGTTATGTGTAACGAGAATAATCGTAACCTGATCTTGGGTATTCAAATCCACAAATAACTTCATAATCTCCTCAGAAGTATGCGAATCCAATGCCCCCGTCGGTTCGTCTGCGATGAGGAATTTAGGTTGGTTAATTAACGCTCTGGCAATTGCCACGCGCTGCTGTTGGCCGCCTGATAACTGTTTCAGGTGTTTATCCGCCTTATCGGAAAGACCCACTTTCTTCAAAACAGCCATTACCTTTTCTTTTGTTTGGTGAAATTTATAGCCATTGTAAAGCAAGGGTAATTCAACGTTTTCAAAAACAGTATTATTCTCGATCAAGCTGAAATTTTGAAACACAAAGCCCACAGTTTGATTCCGGATTTTTGAGAGGGTTTCATCGGAAGAAGTCAATAACGTCTTTCCCTCAAATAAGTATTGCCCTTCGAATTGTTTATCGATGAATCCCAGTAAATTAATTAAGGTTGATTTGCCCGATCCCGATGGACCCATAATGGCAATCATTTCACCTGGAGCAATCGCCAGATTAATATTTTTTAGGACATGCAGGCTTTCTTCATCGTTCTTATAGTATTTATTCACATTAACCAAACTGATCATCTAATTCACCATCACTTCTTGGCCGTCTTTTAAATCTTGGGACGGATTGGAAATAATTCGATCCTTTTCTTTTAATCCCTCTGTGACAACAAAAACACCGTCTCTATTTTCTGACAGGATTGGCTGTTTTTTGACAGTTCCTTTGGAATAGACAAAAACATACTGCTTATCCTCTTCGTTCAGGATTGCCTTTTCGGGTATACGCAGTTCATTAACGGGTACATAAATTTGGCAACTATACCCATATTGTAAATTTTCTGATGGTTTTACTTTGAAGGAATAATTTGCCACATTAGATTGTGCAGTTGCAGTCCCCTCAGTAGCCGTAGATTCCGGCAATATACTGACTTCTGTGATCGTACCTGCGATTTTTTTATTACTGTTCAGCAATTGGATTTCCACAGCTTGATCTGTTGCTAAGTGTCTGTAATCATACTCGGAAACTAATGCTTTTATGATTGTGTCTTTGCCTAAAATTTTAATAACGGGAACACTCGCATTTGTTTTCCCTTTTGGTTCCACAATGGCGGTTCCGTCAGTTGTTGCTGCAACATTTGTTGTAATTTTATTCTTGGCAAGTTCGATATTTTGAGTGGCAGTGGATAAATCCAAGTTTGCGGAATCTAGTGCCTGCTGCGCTTGTGAGATGACTTCTTCCTGGGAAGAGATAGCTTCTTTATACTGATCCATTTTAGGTTGTTCTTCTTGGCGAATGGCTTGACCTTCCATTGAATCGGCATCTGCATTATTGAATGTACTTAATGCTTCATTCAAACTATTTTGAATAGTTTGTTTTTTTATATACGTATTGTCCAGATTTTCTTGTGCATTATTCACTGCTAAAGTTAGTTTATCGAGCGTTTGTTGCTGTTCCGTTATTTGATCTTGTACGGTTTCGTTTTGATAGACCAAAACCACCGTGTCTGCACTGATTTCTTGATTATTTGTTACTAAAATGTCGGAAACCTCGCCCTTTGTCTGATCATAATAGAATTCCTCTACGTTTTGAGCCGCAACGGATCCATTAAAAATTAAATCATCGGCTTTTTCTATCGTTACCGACTCATAGGAGGCCACTGCAGGTTCCTGCTGCTGTTTTTGTTTGAAAAAAAATGCCGCACTGATCGCTAAAATGGCGATCACTCCCCATACGGCACTAAAGATTATGCGTTTCTTTTTGGACAGTGGTTTCATTTTAAATCCTTTTTTATTCGTTTGTTCTTCCTTTGCCTTGTCTCTCTTCATTCCTTACGCCTCTGTTTCGGCTTTAAACAGGTAGATTATGGACAAAATCGCTGGTAGGGAAACAAGCGCTTGTAGACCAATACTTACGATCGAGATCATGCTGGCAAATTCGGTAAATCCTTGAATTTCTATTTTGGGAGTGAACAGCAAGGAATAGATGATCCCGGTTACGATCCAAAATAAATGGAGGTAGTAAGGCGTTTTTGTGCTCGCGACGCCTTCTTTCAGCTTTTTATGTGCAGATATGAGCATGATCAGGATTGCAATCGAGAAGATGACGCCGATAACGGCATAAGCTTTTGTTCCGATACTATTTGCTTGTTCATATAATTGCGTGGCTGAAGATCCGTAAACAGCTTCTGTGTAGAGTGCTTTGTCAGGATTTAAAATTCCCCGTAGCCCTACAATTGACGTAAGCAGCCCCAGAGCTTTTAAAACTAATAACACCATATTCCAATTTTTAGCCTTTTTAAGATAATGCGGTTTGTCTTTTGTTTTCATTTTTAGATACACACCTTTTCATTGATATATTTTGATATTTGGTTGATGACAGTTACCATTACTGATTTCAAGGTCCGCCGCATGGATTAGCTTTCATTTTTTAAAAAGAAGTATGTTCCAAAGAATATCGTAAGTACCATAAATGCGATTAAGTTAAACTGCAGCCTGGACAGTAAAACAATCATCGTCAGAGCCATTAAACTTGTAGTGATACTATTTCGATTGATGATCAGCATGACTATCAAACAAATGCATACTAATATTAATCGATAATCAAGTCTATTAACTTGAAAGTCCAAATAAATCAGAAAAAAAGTAGCTAGCAATGCGAAAAAAAGCATTACCTCTGAAATTTTCATATAAGTGCCTTCCTTTCTTGATTTGTTGTTGGATTTTATCCCGGGAGTCGGAGTCCATTCTTAATATATAATTTTATTGAGATACTCACGCATTATTCTGTAAAAAAAGTGCTATAATAACAGCTGAAGGCTCAAAAAAGTGCAGTGAGCCTCCTCCTTAACGCTTTTAGTTTGTTAAGCAGCAACCAGCATTTTTCTCGGCTTTATCTTCATAGGAAAATAATGGTGATATAACATTTACATAAACCAATATCTCCGTTTCAAATTGACATTAACAAGACTTCAGAAAGCCCATGTTCCTAAAGTCAGTTTAAATGATTCCTGTATCGAGAGGTATGAGTAAAACCGGCAACCCCCTATGTATTCATGGACATACTCATCTTTGAAAAGATAGAATATTTATTGGAAGACTACATACTGAACGTAAAATGAAAAAAAGGAGCGGCTGTATGGATAAAGTAATCGAAGAGAAGTTGAAAAAAATTGAGGAGGAGATACTGTTAAAGAGAAAGAACCCATTGTTTGACATCGGGAAAAATGGAAATGTATCCTTCTCGTTGAATGGTGAAAATAACTGGGTTCGAAAAATTGATATACAAGAATATGGGACCTTATAAAATTGAAGAGGAATATGGTGTAGCTTTAACTTCCTACTTATCAGAATTTAAGAAGAATTTCCCCTCTTCCTTTGTGGATCTCGTGCAAATGGAGTTGTCAAAAAAAAGTACGGACAGATTGTCGTTAGGGAAAGTTTATTTGTTTCTTTCTTTGGATCAAAATAAACCACAGTCCCTTCCAACAAAGAATCAGATTGCGGTCAGACTGGATATTCTTTTTATTTTGTGTGATTACCTTGATGATATTTTAGACGGGGACAGTGTGATTGCTTTGCCAAAAAATGAGTTGCTCATTAATGCTATGTCTCTGCTTTTTATAAGTATAGGAGAGCTTTGTGAACTCACCAAAAACTATCTTGATACCTCTAAGATATTATTTTTTCTTACAGAATCAGTAAACGGAGAGCGTTTCGATTTTTATTCAACACTTTCAGAAGATTCCTCTGCAGAAGTTTATTTTTCTAAGATGCTGCAGAAATCTACTCCTTTAGTTCAACTGGTCTTCTACCTTGCTTGTCCTGATAATGAACTTATTTGGAAAGACTGCGCACAAAATCTCTCTACTGCTTTTCAACTGCAAAACGATGCGCTAGACTGCATGGACACGAGCAAGTCGGATTTGGTTTTATTCAAGGAAACGCTTCCCTTTACAAAGGCCCTTGAATACGCACGCATAAACACCGATAAAAGGTTTCTCACTATTATTGAGCATCGAATAACTGATGAGGATTCTCTAGCTTTCTTAGCCTTTTATATGGAAGAATGCGGTGCGGTTGAATATTGTTTAAGAGCTGCCTCGCTTTACTTTGAAGAAGCTTTTCAAATTCTAAAGAATAATTCTAACATTTCTGTAGAAGTTTTTACCTTATTAAAGAGCTATTTAAAGGAGTAACATGGATTTGAAAATAATGAAAATAGCTAGCGTTACAATGCCTTGGCTTATTATACTGACCTATATATTTTATTACCTAACCGCAATGGAACAAACGGATTTTATTTATCTCTTTATTGGCGCCTATATTTTTTCGTTAGGCAGTTTTATTTATTTAAATATACCCGACTATCCTTCCTCATCCAGGTTTTATAATTTAACTACGATTATGGCTTTGATGTTCTTGTTTATTTACTCTAACGTCCCTTGGCTTAATTTTACTGGGTTATTGCTTTTGTGTCTTTGCCCAGTTTCGCTTTATTTATTTCTATATTCATTTATTCAATCAGAAAATAGAAAACTATTTAAAATAAGTATGTTAATTTTAACAGGTAGTTCAATTTATTCTTTTTTTTCTTTTATTCTCAAAATTTATCCGGAATTCACCTTGCTGTTACTGTTATCTATTTCAACCACTACAAGCTATATAACTATATATAAGGAACGTAAACTGTTCTTTAGTTCATTAAGTTTTAAATTTTTAAGTTTTTCTGTTCTGTTGGCCTTTATTCCATTCATCGTTAGTTATTCTTTGCCAGCGGTCTTTTCGTCTGGCGTATTGGGCGATCCGAGGACAGCTTTACTAGTTTTGGTATTTCCGACGTGCATTGCCTGTATCTTGAGTTACATGAAGACGATTTCGTTACCGGATAACCTTATTTTGAATATGGCAATCAATATTTTAAGCTTTTGTTTTTTTATAATCATCAGTTGGTTGGAAGTTTCTTTGCAAAACAAACTGATAGTCACGCTGCTTTTTTATTTCTTTTGTTATCTCTCTCACTTTTTGATTCAATTTATTCAGCACTTTAAAAAAATGAGAGCCGAAAAAAATATTGAAGAGTTGAATAATGAAAAAATAGAACTCCTGAATCAGGTTACGTACTCTAATTTTATGAATAGCGTGTCCAATTTACTGCTGAATCGATTGAAAGGTGAAACAAACAGTTCGACAATATTAGTTATGATGCAATCGAACAATCAAAGATTTGTACTCTGTCAGTCCGGAAACAGAATTTCTCGAGCAATAAAAAAAGAACTCTTTTCGTCGCTCTCTTCAAAGCAAGAAGTAACTATACGTGGAAACACTTACCATTATTTATCCGTTTCAAGATTTCACGAAAAGTTATTTGTCTTTATAGAAAAAACAGACTATTCGGTTGATTTAGATCATATAGAAGATATCCTTCATCAATACGAAGGGATTATTACGACTATCAGGAAAATGCATACTAACCAGCAAAAATATATTGATTCATCACTAGGAACAACCGAATTACTACAAGCAAAACTATTCAATAATCTTGAAAAAGAAAAAACAAAATATACGCATTACTTGCACGATAGCGTCCTACAGTCCGTTATCGGATTACATACCCTTGTCTCAAATCTTCATGGAGATGATGAAATAGAATCCTTAGTACGCATAGAGTTTTCAAAATTAATTCGATCTATACGAGATGAAGTTTTTAATATTTCGCCATCTACATTATATTATTTAAGTTTTGAGGAAAACATTCAAATTCTAATAGAAGATTTCAATCACAAGTATCCTGAAATTGAGTATTTATTAATTTATCAGTTAAATGGGGAACTACCCAAACACTTAGTAGCTCCTGTATATAGAGTCATTAAAGAGCTCAACGAAAATATTGGGAAACACTCACAAGCTACTTATGGAATAACCAAAATACTCAACAAAAAAAATATTCTATCAATAGTCATTGAAGATAATGGAAAAGGAATACATGATTACTTTAAAATTGAAAAAAATTTATTTAAGGGGAAAGAACATATCGGACTTCTTTCTATAAAAAATGATTTAAAGTGGTTAAATGGATCTTTTGAGATTTCTCCAATGGAAACAGTTAACTCTGGAACCATCATAGAAATAAACATTCCTTTTGAAAAAGGTGAAGCCTTATGAGAATACTATTAATTGACGATCATCACTTAATCGGAAGAAGTCTGGAGATATCGCTCAAAAGTTATTCTGAAATATCAGATTTTTTTTACCTATCTGATCCAAAGAAAGCCCTCGAAGTTGTAGATTCCTACATGCCATCCATCATCTTAATGGATATTCACATGGGCGAACACAACGGACTAGAAATCGGGAGCCAAATACTACAAAAATACCCGGTAAAACTGGTTTTTTTGTCAGGCTTTAGCCTGATAGAATATAAGGAGAGAGCTTTTAAGATTGGTGCTCATGGTTTTTTTGATAAACACATCGAAGCAGATGATTTAGTGGATAATCTGAAAATCATTCAATTTGAAAACAAGAAAATTTTTCCTGAATTTAAGGCTAAAGGGCGTATCCTTTTAACAGACAGAGAAAAAGAAATTTTACAACTGATCTCTCAAGGAGTTAAACAAACCGCGGTTGCATCTGAGCTGGGAATTTCGGAAAGGACCGTTCGAAATCATATGTATTCTGTGAGTGAGAAGCTACAAACGAATACTGTTGTTGAATCAGTAATTAAAGCGATTGAATTGGGCATTATTAATGTTCGTCTACAATAATGCTATCCGTTGGAAAAGGAAAAGAAGTATCCAGAAAATGGTTCATTTCTGGACACTTCTTTTTTGTTTGATTTTTTTCTAAAAGAGCTGAAATGCGGGTTTACGGTTATACTTCATTGATAATATCTTAGAAAAATAAAAAAAGCAGTCTCAAGCGGATCTGTTCGTTTGGTATGTTTAGGCGTTCCCTTCCTTACTCCGTGATTTGAGGTAAGAGGTTGTCCGTGTCGCTCAGATTATATTCTGTCAGAGAAAAACGGGTGACAAAGGTATATGCTTCGCCGGTTGACGGTACCACGGTAGATTCGGAGTGGACAACCGTCAGAAAATCCTCATCATTGATTTCATAGGTAATGGTTAGATCCTGATAATCAGTATTCTTTATCTCCTGCAGCTGTGTTTCCAGCTCCTGGATAACCGTTACCTCTTCATTTTCCTGCTTCAATTCGCCTATGCTTCGCTGGATTTCTTCCACATTTCTCGCTTTTAGTCTGTCGGCATAGGTGTCGCTCAGAATGAGCTTATATGACGTACCTTCTTCCTGTTCCTCTACTTGGCTCTCTGTTATTTCGAATTCAACTAAGTCGTTCTCAAATAGCGGATCTAGAAGGTCTTGTAAAGGGAACCAAGTTGAAGAAGTCTCTACCCATGGCGCTTCCTCTTGCCCAGTCAAACGGATTTTCTGGTATTGCTTTCCATTAATCTGCGTTACTTCTGTAGTATTTTCTCCTCCAAAAGAAGTTTTTTGATACCAATCATAATCAGAATCCGTTTTTTTCAAGAAGGATCCTTCTGAAGTTTGATTGATTTGTTCCGGACCACCTTTTGTAGAGAAAAGTATCTCAAAGCGGGCATTATCCAGTTCCGCATTCTTCTCCGCCGCGCTCTCGATGGATTGCACAATGCTCATAGTGGAGGAGGTAGAAGACCCACACCCACTTAACACCAGAATACTTGAAAGGAAAGATACTGTTGCTACCATTGTTTTTTTCATCATTCTCAACACCCTCCCAGTAAATTTAAAATATTTAAAAACAAGCTTTTTATGGGCATGTCCTTCCCGACAGAAAGCTGGCTGGAATAATGCTTTAAGTTCTGGTGATCCATCCGCATCACAAATTTTTGCCCTTCCCGGATTTGTTGGTTGACCAAGCGCATTGAGAAATAACCGCACTCGCGAGAGGTAAACCTTATTTCGTTCAAATGTAGTAAAGTTGAGTTACTTGATTCCAAAAACAAAAGCTAAGATTAAAAAAATAGCGAGAATGATGATGGAATCTATTTTAATCCTATTTTCTCTTTTCTTTGTATAGAATATTTCCAAAATCAGTAATCCTAAAAATACTGCTCCTAAAAGGTATTGTACCCAGCGGATGCAAGGTGTATCAGCATACTCACAAAGAATTAAGCTTATAAATATAAGCCCATAGAAGCGATTAAATTTTCTTTTCAATATTATCAATCCATTCCGTTATCTGAATAGGTTTTTAAAGATATCCCCTGACCAATATATCCAGTAAAGTTGCTGTATTTCCAGACTGTGGTCTTCACTTCAACATAAGTTATACCGTTCGTCCTCCAAGTTGTTTGGTTTACAGTGTAATAAACAGAGGGGAGGTTTGTACCAAATACAATGTTAGCAACTTCTATGGCAGCAGCATACTTCAAATTACCTTTAGTAACGAGAAATGCAGCTAAAGCTGAAACTGTTGAGAGGTTTACCTTTCCCGATAATACTCTGACTGTGCTTTTGGGGTAATCTCCTCCAACATACATCGTGGAGAATTTGCCTGGTTGAGTTGGAAACAATTGAGCATTTAGAGCTGCTAAATCCTCAGAAGAAATAATATAATTCTCTTCTACAGTATTCAAATCTTTTTCCAAAGTACTTGTGGGCGTATAATTACTATTTATTTTTTCTAAAATCGAAGTGCTATTTGTTACTAACGAGCGGGAAGGTTCTATTTCTGCCGCAGCAGCCATTACAGACAAGGGAACTATAGTGTTTGAAGTAAGCAATGAGAGAGAGAGCACCCCTAATAATATATTTTTCTTGAACATAATCTAAAATCGCCTCCATGAGTTTAATATAGAAAAAATTGTGGTGTACTAATAAATCAAAAAAACATCGGATTGTAATCCTGAATGATTCATACTTTTTCAACTTGAAATTAGTATACTATGTTACCTGAATTCTAACCTGAGTAAAAACGGCAAGTATTACCCATAAATTGATTTTATATATCAAATTCATTTGCGCATTGGCCGAATAGTAGCTCATAATCATAATACTCTCTTTCTGTTTGTGGCAAGTATGTACGTTTATCTTGCCACAAACACTACTGGACTCATAGAACATATACTAGAAAACAAACAAAAAAATCAGCTGCAGAGCGTTAAACACTGCAGCTGATTTTTTATTGGTTCAGATCAAAAAGAAAGGTAGAGCCTTTTCCCGGTGTGCTTTCGACCGACAAAACGATGCCGTGGCGATCGGCTATCTGCTTGGCGACGGCCAAACCCAGACCTGTGCCTTGCTTGTTGCTTTCTTCGTTTGATTTGAAGAACTTTTCGAAGATGTACGGTTGATCCTTTTCCGGGATTCCTGGCCCGTTGTCAGTGATAGCCAATCGGCAGCCCTCACCTGCGCCAGTCAACGTGATCCGGATTTCGCTCTTTTCGGCTGAAAATTTGACGGCATTTTCCATCACGGCAAGCAGCATCTGCCGCAGCCGGGTATAATCCCCCATCAGCATGAACGCCAACGGCTCTTTCGAGAAAGTCAGCGTAATCCCCTTTTCCCTGGCGATATAGCGCACGGAACGGATGGCATTCTCCACGACATCCACAAAATTCAAGGAACTCATCTCCATTTGATAGTCCGGGTTCTGCAGCCGCGACAGCTCCAGCAGATCGTTGATCATCCGCTCCAGATGGATGCTTTCGGTCAACATCTGTTGGTAGTATTCATCGATTTTGGCGGGATCCTCGACGACATGATCGTTCAAGGCCTCCAGCGAGCCGCGGATGACCGTGACCGGCGTGCGCAATTCATGGGAAATGCTCGTGATGAAATCCTTGCGCATCTTATCCAACTTGGCGCTTTCTTGCGCAGCCTCAGCCAACTTGTCCGCCAGAATATCGATGTTGGCGGCAAGCGAACCCATTTCATCATTTTGGATGATCCCCGTATGGGTTTCGTAATGGTTATCCGCCAACTGCTGTGTCGTTTCTTCCATCCTCTTCAGCGGCTGGATGAACCGTTTCGCCAACAGGACCGCTATCCCGACCGCGGCGATCAAAGCCAAAGCCAAGCTGATTCCCAAAGTCGAAAATCCCGACCGCACGGCAGCCTGCATGTTTGCGATATAGTCGTGCAAAAGGACCGCAGCGATAACCTCCCCTTCTGCGGAGAGCACCGGCGCACCGACCGTGATGGAGGTATCCTCCAATAACGGGCTGAAGCCTTCGCTGAAGGCGACGTCCCCTTCGAACACCTCATCGACAAGCGCCAGTGCAGCGCCTGGTAGTTCCCCATAGATGATCTCTTTTTTGCCGGTCCCGACACTGATCGTCTCCGCGGATTGATCGACAATCCACACCTCGCCCATCGCGATATCCTGAATGGCCGTGATATAGGCGTTGTATCCGTTCACATTTTTGCGCCCGGTCGTACCCGTGGCACCACTTTGTACGAGCAGGCTACTATTTTCGATTTGCTTGCCGGTAGCATTACCATTCGCAGTGGGCGCAGCCGAATCTAAAGCGGGACTCCCGTCTTCCAGATAATCGGCTACGCCGGCCGCGATCGCCTCAGCCCGTTCCTGCATATCCGCCCGATAAATCTCTTCGGTATGCCGGGTGAACAGCAACAGGAAGGCCCCTCCGACAACCACGGAAAACAGCAGGATGACGGATGTGAAATAGAGGACCAGCTTGCGGGTAATCTTATACTTCATCCGGATTCACCTCAAACTTATAGCCGATGCCCCAAACGGTTTTGATGTCCCACGACGGATGGGGAATTTGATCGACTTTTGCCCGCAGCCGTTTGATGTGCGAGTCGACCGTCCGATTATCGCCGAAATAGTCGTAGCCCCAGACGCTATCCAGTAAGTTGTCACGGCTGAACACCTTGTTCTTGTTCGTCGCCAAAATCCAAAGCAGCTCGATCTCTTTTTTCGTGAGATGGACCTGATGCCCAGCGACCTTCACGATGAACTCATCGAGACGGATTTCCAGGTTTTCATGGACGTAGAGTTTATGGTGATCCTTGTTGTCCGATGTCTGATCCAACCGCCGTAGGATTGCCCGAATGCGCGCCATCACTTCACCCGGCGAAAAAGGCTTGACGATGTAGTCGTCCGCTCCGATATCCAAGCCCATGATCCGTTCAAAATCTTCCCCTCTGGCGGTCACCATGATGATGGGAATCGAGGAAACTTTCCGGATTTCCCTGCACACTTCGAAGCCATCCTTTTTCGGCATCATCACATCCAGCAAAATCAAATCGAATTTGTCTTTCCCGAATTCCTGCAGCGCCTGTTCGCCATCATAGGCGACGACCGCCTCGTAGCCATCCTTTTCTGAATACTCCTTCAGGATGGATGTTATTTGTTTATTATCATCCGCAATCAATAGCTTTACCATCGTACTCCCTCCTCGGGGAAATCATACTGCAAAAATATGGCAAGATTATGTTTTCACCCCGATAATACCACACAAATGTGCCTTTAAAAACACGCTTCTGCCATACTTTTTGATTATTCTTAGGTCAGTAAGAAATAACAAAAAATCATACCAGGGGGAAACAAAAATGAACAAGACAAGAATCATGACCATCCTATCCGTTGCAGGCTTATTTGTTGGAGGTGCAGCACCGGTACTGGCAGCGAGCGACACGGCAGCCCAGAACGGCACGATGACCCAAGAGCAAATCAAGTCAGGCGAATGCACAAATGAAGGAGCAAAAAAACAAGGCAATGAAGAGGCAACCATGAAACGTGCCCGCGAGAAAAGCGGCACGTGCGATGGAACGGGTACGCAAGCCAATCAGGATGGTAACCAAAACGCTACGGGCGAAGCAGACGGCGACGGCAACCAGTACGGTGCGGATGAAACGGACAATGACGGCAAAAACGGCGTCCGCGATCAATCTTGCCAAGCTGAATAACAGTCAACCAGCCAAGTAAATCGCATTGCACTTCGATATGAAGGCACCGCAACAAAAGGGGCGGTCTCGCAATGAGATCGCCCCTTTTTGTGCGTATTCCACTTTTGCAGCTGAAATCCCACAGATCGAGAGAACAAGACTGCAAAAACATACCCGCCAGCTCCGGCCAGGCTTTCGTTCGCCGGAGGAGCCGGTAAATAACTGGGCTCTTCTCCGATGCAGCTTTAGCTGGTCGGAGGACGGCATCTGAATGTGAGAGCAACTCCGGCGAAGCCTCCTTAGCCGGAGTTGGGCAGCCCCACTACTTCTCCAAGCAAAAACTCCTCAACCTATCCAATGCTTCGCCCCATAACTCATGACCGCAAGCAGCGTCATGTACGCGAGGAAAACAAAATCGTTGCCGGAAAAACCTATCTTATAATAATAGGTCCGGCTCTCATTTCCGGAAAAGCGTTTCGCTTCCATCGCCACGGCGATGCGGTGCGCCCGCCGGATGCTTCCTGACAGCAACGGAATCGTGTAGACCTTCATCTTGAAGAGGATACCCTGCAAGCCTTTCACCCTTTCGCTGCCGCGCACCTTGCGGGCATTGCGGATCGTTTCGAATTCTTCCGTCATGATCGGGATCAACCGCAGCGCAGCCATGAAGCTGTAGGCATATTTAGGATCCAGCCGAAGCTGTTGCATCAACGAATAAAACAAGTTGACCGGCCTCGTCGTCAATGCGAAGGTCAAGCCCAAAACAGCGAAGACCAATGCGCGCAGGCCAATCAGCATCCCCCGCAAGAAACTTTCCTCGGTGATGCGGATCAGCCCCCATTCGAACCAAAGCGTTTCGCCTTTCCCGAACAGGATCATGGAGCTGGCTGTCGACACGAAAATGGCGCAGAAAGGAATCAACAACAATAAGATCCGCTTCAACGGCTGTCCCGTAAACAGCAGGAACAGGACCAAAAGCCCGCTGCCGATGAAGGCCATGATTTCAAGGTTGCGGACAAACATAATTGCGATGCATAGCAGCAGCGACATGCCCAATTTCAGGCTGGGGTTGACACGGTGAAGCCAGGTCTCTTTGACTAATTCCCATTCCCTCATCCGCACATTCTCCCTTCCAGCTGCAGTTCCGCGGAGAACGCAGTCCGCATGTCAGTAGCCGATTCCGTGGTATCCCTGATTTCACCGTCGGCAACCGTCCAAAAAGTTGTCCCGTAGTTCCGGGAGAGTGTTTCATCGTGGGTCACCATCAGGATGACGGCGCCCTTTTTCCGGTAACTCTCCAAAAATTCCAGCAAGGCAAAGGTGTTTTTGGAATCCAACCCGAAAGTCGGTTCATCCAAGAGTATCAATCGCTGTCCTTGGATGATCGTCGCCGCTACACTCAGGCGGCGCTTTTGCCCCATCGAAAGTTGGAAAGGATTTTTCTCCCGCTGCCCGCTCAATTGGAAAAGCTCCAGATATTCCTCCACAAGCTTCTCGATATCCGAATTTCCCTTTCCGTCCAGCCGCAGCGAATAGGCCATCTCTTCATGGACCGTATTCGCCACGAACTGGTACTCCGGATTCTGGAAAACGAAAGCGACCCGATCAGCCAGCTTTTTCACTTTTTTGATCGGTTTCCCCTCCAACTCGTAGTCCCCGCTCGTTTTGATGAACTGCATGACGGCATGCAGGAAAGTACTTTTCCCGGCTCCATTTTGGCCGCGGATGATGATCCATTCACCCGGATAGGCCGCCAGCCCGGCTCCTTGAATCTTTATTTCCCCATTACGGAAGCCTTTGAAATCACGCAATTCCATCAGCGGGCTTTGCAATCTAAAGGACTTTTGCTCCCGTTGCAACGGCGTTTCTGCCAGATGCCGGTCCCACACCCCCGGAAACCAGATGCCCTGCTCCTTCATCTCGTCCTTGTGGGCCGAGAAGATTTCTTCGTTCGGTCCATCGGCGATGATGCGGCCGGATGCATCGAACAACACGAGCCGTTCGGCGAATGCCAGCACATGATCGATTTTGTGTTCCACAATGATGACCGTTTTGTCCTTGCAGACATCCTGCAGGACCTCCCAGATCGCTTCCGTTCCTTCCGGATCCAGCATGGCGGAGGGCTCATCCAAAAAGAGCACTTCCGGATCCAACACCAATACCGAGGCGATCGCCAGCCGTTGCTTCATCCCTCCGGAAAGGCTTTCGATGGGGATATGGCTGTCCGCCAGCTCCAAACCCACTTGCCGGAGCGCAAAGTCTATTTTGGCAGCCATCTCTTCGCGCGGAACCGCCAGATTTTCGAGCACAAAAGCGAGTTCTTCATCGACATAGGGCATGCAGAATTGGCTGTCCGGGTCCTGAAAAACATAGCCCCAGGAAGCCGGCGTCACGAGCTTTTCGGCCTTCATCGGCACTTCGATCGATTGCGGAATCAGCCCGCTCAACACCTGCAGCAGCGTGGATTTGCCGCAGCCGGACGGCCCCAAAAGCAGCACTTTTTCGCCTTCAGCCACCGAAAAGGAAAGGTCCTTGAACAACAAATCGGCGTCGCCGGGAAACTTCAACTTCAGCTTTTCCACATACGCTCGCTGCTCCATTTCCGCCATCCTCCTTAATCCATATCTGTGAAATCTTCAGTCGAAAGCGGACGGACAAGGTTCGTCACGCCGGTATCCTCCAGGACTTCCGCCAAGTAGTAGGCCAGCACCCCGGCAAAGAAAATCGAGCCGGCAAAACGGGCCAACAAATACAGCGCCAAGTTCCAAGCAGCCAACTCAGCAATCTGCCCGTTCAACGCATCCACCACTAGCGAACCCACGCAAGATGCCGAAGCTGCCAAAGCGGCAACCTTCAGGTCAAAACGTTTGTAACGGAAGGCCATGAACACTAATTCCGCAAACAATCCTTGCACCACGCCGGAAAGCAAGACGGTCAGACCCCATGGCGACCCCAAAAGGAATTCACCTGAAGCCGCAGCGATTTCCGCCAACAGCGCCACACCCGGTTTGCGGATGATGAAATAGGCGAAGGTACCGGCGATGAACCACATGCCGTACAGCAGCTGATCAAGATGCAGACCCAACGGCTGCACCGCGTAATAAACCGTTCCCCACAGGATGTAGACGATCCCGAAAGCGATGGCGATGACGATCGTCACCAAAATATCTGTAAGCTTCAATTCTTTTTTCATTTTCTCTGTCTCCTCTTTGCGTTTGATTTTGTCGCTCAGTTCTCCAACGGTACCGGCCATGTTTCCATGCGATAGGCCATTTCCCAAAATGCGTATTCGTACTGGCTGCTGATGATGAAATGTTCTTTCATCCTTTCACGGTCCGCTTCGGTTGCAGATGTAGCGATCTTATCCAGATGCGCAATCTGTTCATCCACCCGGTCCTGAAAATCCTTCCCGCCATAGGTAGCGATCCATTCCTGATAGATCGGTTCTTCAGGTGCCGCGTCAATGAAGGCGTCGCCGATTTCGGCATAAAGCCAGTAGCAAGGCAGAACGGCGGCGATCACATCCCCCAAATGCCCCGAGTGGCCGGCATGATAGAGATGGGACGTGTAGGCGTATGTTGTGGGCGCGGGTTTGAAACACTCTTTTTCTTCCGCGGTGATGCCCAGCCTTTTCGAAAATTGTTCATGCAGGCCGATTTCGGCGCTGTACGTATGCTTCGCGAAGTCGGCGAACTGGTTGGTCGTCGCAATATCCGGTGCTTTGGCTGCGCCGAGCGCCAAAATTTTGGCGAAGCGCGTCAGGTAATAGGAATCCTGCTGGATGTAAAAACGGAAATTCTCCAACGGCAAGGTGCCGTCCCCGATCCCTTTCACAAACGGATGCTCCATGCTGGCTGCCCAGATCGGTTCTACCGCTTGGCGGATTTGTGCTGAAAATGTCATTGCTTTCCCTCCATATGCTGTGAGCGCTCCGCAAGGGTCCCGACTTATCCGAACGGCCGCTCTTGATTTTTGCAAACAAAAAAACCACTCTCTTCCCAACGGAAAAAAGTGGTTGTATGTTCCTTATGCAATAGGGACTTACTTAGCCAAAAGAGGCTGCCACTTCCCTACGCTGGTACAAACCAGATCAGGTTCTAAGGGTCTCGAAGTCCTACTTCGATCTCAGCTTTTTGGCGGACAGTCATCCGCCGGTAAAGCACCCCTAGTGGTAAAAAGAATATTCAGTTCATTTGCTATTGTTCTAATCGTATCATAATTTTTCCGGAAGTCAACTCGTTCTGTTGCACGAAACGTTACCGTTTCTTGTATTTATTCACCATATGCAGCCAACAACGCTTGTCCGTCTGCTTCAAAAACCTGCAATGCCTGCAGCGCCAAATCCTTGTTCATCATGTTATTCAGGACATCCGGAGGGATCGTGGCAGTATGCGCGCCCGACTCCAAAGAATCGATGACTTGTTGGGAATTTTTGAAGCTCGCTGCCATGATTTTGGTCTTGTAGCCTCTGGCATCGATGAACGTCCGCATGGAACGGATCGCCTTGAAGGGATCGATCGCATTGTTCAGCATCCTGTTCACATACGGTGCCAGATAATCGCATCCGGCTGCGGCGGCCAGGATCCCCTGGTCCGCAGAATAGATCAGTGTCCCCAGGATCGCTCTTTCCGGATCGTCCTCTTTCACTTTTTTGATTGTTTCCAAGCCTGCTTGTGTAACGGGAATCTTTATCGAAAGTCGGTGATTTGCATCAAATGTCTTTATTGCTTCATAATCGGCAAACATTTCTTCAGAAGTCGTACCCAGCAATTGTACAAAAAGTTCCGTCGGCTCCAAAGCCAATAAATCTTGTAATTGTTTGAAGCGACTGCCGGAACCAGTCGACAAAATCGTCGGGTTGGTGGTGACTCCTTTCAGAAATCCGCTTTTCAAAAAACTTCCGATTGCTTTGATGTCGTTCGAATCTATGTACATACGCTACTACCCCACAGTTTCAGTGATTTTGATGATGGTGCCTTCCGCGATTTCGTTCACTGTTTTGTGTTCAACATACAGCGAGCCTGCCAATTCAGCGACTGTTTCTCCGCTGAAGTTAATGGTGATGTGCCCCAGATCCCTGAGGTTTTTGTTGACCACATCACCCACTGCTGTGACGCGATAACTATCGTCGCCGATAACCAACGCGTGTCCTAGTTGAATATCCTGCTCCAGTGCATTTTGTTCGATCAGGAAGCAATATGGCCGCAATGCTTCCGGAGCATCGTCTCCGAACAATACCATCATATCCTCAGCTAAAAACTCCTTAGCGTTAGGTCCGATTTCTGTGACTACCGTTGAATAAATTGACATTTTTCTTCACCTTTTCCGATTATTACTTTTTATTTACGAGGCAAAGCGGGCTTGTCCCGCTTTTCTTCTTTTTTAATATAGTCCGAAGCTTGCTAACCAAGCGACGAATACGCGGGGCACACCGTTCAGGAATCGAGAATAAAGAACGGATGGTACGCCGACTTCTACTGTTTTGGCTTCTGCTTCTTGCAAGCCTAACCCGACTGGAATGAAATCGCAAGCATTTTGTGTGTTGATGGCGAACAAAGCCGGTAAAGCTAAGCTTGGTTCGATATTGCCTTTGCCGATTTCAACACCGATTAATGTTCCGATAACTTGCGCGATTACAGCACCAGGTCCCAATAGCGGAGAAAGGATCGGCAAGGAGCAGATGAACCCAATGACCATCAAGCCCCAGACATTACCTGCCAATGGAATCATCATTTTCGCGAACAGATTGCCGATTCCGCTGCCTTGGATAATACCGATCAGCATCGCTACAAAGGCCATGAACGGGATGATTGTCTGCAAGACTGTCTGCACCGCTTCACGGGCTGATTGCAGCATGATAGCGATCCCTTTACCTGCAGCCAAACCGATTTTTGCCACTACGCTGCCTTTTTCGGCATTTTGTTGCGTCAGTTTTTTGTCTGTAGTGTAAGCGACTTTCTCTTCTGCCACTGGTTCTGCAGTTGCTACGCTTGCTGCCGCTACATTTGCTGTCTCGCCAGTTACTTGGATCTGATTCAAGCCAACATTTGAAACGTAAATGTCTTCGGTGATGTATTTAGCCAAAGGACCAGATTTACCGGTGGCAACAACGTTGATTGTCGGGATGCCTTTTTGAGGATAGATGCCGCATCTCAATGTTCCGCCGCAGTCGATGATAGCCAAGGCTGTTTCATCATCCGGAATGGATGTTTTGAATCCGTTTACGGCTTCCATACCTGTAAGTTCAGCGATTCTGTCGACGATGGCAGGTTTTTCTCCGCCGCCTACGATGTAGATGAATTTATGTTTTTGCTCTGTTGGTGTGATGATCAGTGGTCCGCCCCAGCCGCCGGAACCTTTTTCGACTTTGATGCTGTTATATTTTGTCATAATGAATACCCCTCTCGTTCTCATGCATTCTATTTGTTTAATGCAACATCTTCTTGGTCGTTAGTATTGAACTTTCGCTGTTTTGCTCAATTGGATTCCGGATTTTTTGCAGACATAAGCAGTTGTGAAGTCGGTTACATATGCGCCTACAGCATTCATCACAAGCCCGACAAGCAGATAACGGATAGCCAATGGCGTGGTGCTCAATCCTAACGTTTCAACACCTGACGCGATTCCCAGGAATACGAACAATTCACCTGCATTGATATGTGGGAAAAGGCCGTTACTCGTGTGGTTGTATTGTGCAAGTGCCGCATAGAAACTTGGTTTGTAGAATTCCGGCAAAAATCTCCCTAGGGTGAATGATGCGGGGTTCCCCAACATGAAGGCTGCCAAGAAAGGTAGGATACAGTTTCTGACCAAGGAATATTTCGAGAAGCGTTGTGCGAGGCCGTTGATTCTTTCCTCACCGATCAGTTTGATCACGACGTTCATGAATACCATCAGCATCAAGACGATTGGAACGATGCCGGTCATCCAGCTCATAAATGTATTAGCACCTAATTGAAATAATCCGATAAAGCTTTCTGCACCTTTAACTAGAAAGTCCATATTTAACACTCCTTATTATATGTATTATTTCTGACACGATTTAACCGAACTTAATGTTTGTAATTTTTTTGGTCAATTCCTTAAAGGGAGATTCTTTCTCCGGAATGATTTCTCCGTTTATGAACATCCGGTAATTAGTGACCGCATTCATGATGGTTTTGCGGGTGATCTTGATTTCAGCCAGCACATCCGGATCCTCTGCCTTGATGGCTTCGATCAGTCTGCCGTTGAAATTGTTGTATGGTTTGAACCTGGCCAAGATTGTGGTCCCCTGCAGCTTTTTGCCTCTGACGATCATGCCGTTGCTGTCCAGTTGGAACATGATGATCGTTCCGGAAGTCAGCTTCCCTGCCCGTTTGCCTATCGCAACTCTGCCGTCCGCCTTCAATTCGTTGTATTCATTGCCGAAATGTTTGATCTGAAAAAATCCCAGTGCGCTTTGGATCAAAAAAGCGCTGACAACCAGAATACCCAATGCAAGCATATTATTCATCTATTTCGTACCTCTTTTCTCCAGCATCTCAATAAGTCCTTGTGCATCATCCACTTTTTTCAGATCATTGATCAGAGTAGGATCATTGATGACCTTAAAGACAAAATCATATACCTGCATCAAGATTCTCTCTTGCTGCTCAGAAATTTTCTCGGGTGTCACTAGAAATAACATCAAGGAAAACGCGTCGTTGCGGTTGGCCATCGTGATGTTCCCCAGGACAAACACCAACTTGTTGATGTTTGGGTCGGTCAAATGCGGGAAAGCTACCTTGTTTTCATAAATCATTGTGTGTCTTTCTTCTTTTTCCACGAACCGGTCCAGGATATCTTCGGACAGACGGTATCTTCTGGAAAGGTAGGACGTGATTTCTTCCACATAATCGAAGTAACCCATTTGACCCTTCAGATTGACGAGGTGATAACTGATGTCCTCGTTTGTCAGGTATTTGATGTTGTATTGATCTTTTTCCACGGCATAGATCTTTTGGGCCAAATCGTCCGGGCTGACCAATCTGTCGATCTTGATGACAGGGACTTCGGTGTCCACGGAAATCTCTTCGGTTGTGAAAAGCAGTCGGAACCGCTTCAGTTTTTCTTTCGGCAGGCTATCGGTGTTGAGGTGGACAATATTCATCTCATTCCCGACGATCTCTTTGATCTGTCTGCTGATCAGCTCAAAACTCCCTCTCCCAAGGTTGGTGATGATGCCTACATCCTTTGTGCTTTTCCCTTTGGAATCATTCGCTTGCCTTTCGTCCAGCATCAGTGCGTAATAGACAGCCAGATAGCTGATGTCGTCCGCGCTTGCACGCAATTGGTAAAGGCGATTCAATTCCGACAGCGAAATCTTCGCCAGCTCGAAGGCCAAAGGGTATTTGAGCTTGATCTGCTCCAGATACAGATCCGTGTTCGGAATCCGGAAGACCAGCCTGTTTATCAGGAAAAGCAAGTGATATTTGACTTTATCAAAGAAGGCTTCTTCATCGATTTCGATCATGACTTGATCCCTTACCGTTTTCAGCATACTGGAAACGACTTGTCTCAGAACTTCTTCGTTTTCGGAATTTTCGCTCCCTTTCACGTAGGCGGAGTTCCTTGTGTTGATCGGGAAAGCAAGAAACGCAATTTCATGGTCATTCAAGGCAACTGCAAATTTCTTTTGCAGCAGTTGGGTATAGGCGATGATATTTGCCGAGTCCGCCTCAAAGTTTTTGTACATCGGAATTTCGGAATCTATCGTATGCCCATGCGCCAACCTGTGTACGCTTACAGCCAACGCCTTATAAAGCAGTTCTTTCGCTTGCTCATCCAGCTTGTAGTCCCGGACGAGTCCGTCAAGCGCATCCTGGATTTCTTGGTCCGGCAGAAAAGTCATCTGCAGCAACTCGAATACTTCGTAAATCAGGACCAAGCGGGTGCCGAATTCGCTGCACTGGAAGGTGATGCCTTTGTTCGGGATTCCGACGACTTTCGCATTGTATTTCTCCAAAAGCTGCTTCAGCTTTTTGAGGTCGTTGTTCACCGTGCTCCTGCTTACACTCATTTCTTCGGAGAGGTCTCCGATATTCAGGTACTCCTCTGTACATATCAAGCGGTACAACAGATACGCGATCCTGCATTCTACTTTATTGAAGTCTTGATGGATATTGTAATGAAGTGTGTTGAATATGTTCACCCCCTCCTTTCTGACGATGCCTACTTTGGATTCATCCTTTTGTTGGATTTTTAAGAACCCCTCGTAGACATCGTTCAATTCCGAAATGATCGTTTTGATCTGGTATTTGTTTTTTCCCGACGCTTCCTCGAGACTTTGAACATCCATTTCTTTATTTGAAAGTAAACTTCTCAGCAAAACTTCTCTATCGCTTGCCGTTGACATCTCAATGCCCCCATACTATCCTCTAGATTTCCCGCCTGTAATGTTGATTGTTGTACCAGTGATATAAGCGGATTTGTTGGAAGATAAGAATGCCACCAAGTAGCCGATTTCATCCAATTTTCCGACGCGTCCCAGTGGAATGCTCTTTTCATACCCTGTGTCCAATTGCTCAACCGGTATGTTTCTTGTGTAAGCCAATGCTTCATTGTAGGCAGGAGTTGTCAATCCTGTTTTTTCGTTGATCCCCGGTGCGATACCGACGACTTTGATGCCAAATTTTCCAAGTTCTTTTGCCCATGAACGCGTGTAAGAATTTGTAGCGCCTTTTGTGGCTGAATAGATGCTTTGACCGACCGAACCTTCCATGCCGGATTCGGAAGAGATATTGATGATCGTTCCTTCCACTTTGTTCTTCAGCATGTTTCTGACGACGGCTTGTGTAGTGAATACCATTCCTTTTTGATTGACTGCTGTCATTTTGTCGAATGAGGCTTCATCGATTTCGTAGTTTCTTTCGTCACTGTAGACATCCACCAACAAACGCGGCAAGTTCATACCTGCATTATTGACCAAAACGTCGATTTTTCCAAATTTCTCAACAGCTTTTTCGACCATTGCCTCGATGCTCTCGATAGAAGTCACATCTGTCTTCACATTCAGTTTACCATATACACTAGTTCCCGTTTCAACACTTAAATCAGCTACAACGACGTTTGCGCCTTGTTCTTTCAAGTGATCCGCGATGTGTAATCCGATCCCTGAATTTCCTCCTGTAACGATAACCGTTTTTCCGTCTAATTCCAACCAGTTGTTTGCCATAATTTTTTGTATCCCCTTTCAATCTCTATAGTCCAGAGTATAGACCAAATAAAAAATAAATTAATACAGTCCTCGAACCGGAAAAGGTGTCCAATTTTTGAACTAATTAAATTGCTGGAATTTGGAGGGATGGGATAACAATCATATTTATGTATCCGAAAACGGAAAAAGCGCGCCGCGACTGGGAAAAACTGATTTTTTACGCCTGCGGTTTCAGGAGCAGCAAAACTTTTCCCAGTGAAAAAAGCGAATTAGTGCAACCATCCCTTCACTGCAGTGCTATTATCTTTGAACTAATCGGACCTATTCAAACGCAAAAAAAACATCCATTCGCTTATTCAATGATAAGCGAATGGATGTTATAAGTATGTATTTAATGAATTTTACTCAACCGTAACGGATTTCGCCAAGTTTCTTGGCTTGTCGACGTCATAGCCACGGTGAAGCGTTGCGTAGTAAGCCATCAATTGGGTCGGAACGACTGTCATCAGTGGAGCCAAGGCTGGGTGAACAGCCGGCAAGATGATTTGGTCGTTCTCATTAGCCAAACCTTCCATTGCAAATACGCAAGTGTTTGCTCCGCGCGAACGCACTTCTTCAACGTTTCCACGGGTATGGCTGGCAACATCAGCTTGGGTAATGATAGCCAAAACCGGAGTTCCTTCTTCAATCAAGGCGATTGTGCCGTGCTTCAATTCTCCGGCAGCAAAACCTTCTGTTTGGATATAAGAAATTTCTTTCAGTTTCAATGCAGCTTCCATCGATACGAAGTAATCCAAACCGCGTCCGATGTAGAAAGCATTGCGGGTGTTCGGCAAGTAGATGTCAGCCAATTCAGCGATGCGCTCTTTGTCATCGATGACCGCTTCCATCGCATTTGCGACGATCCCCAATTCATGGACCATGTCGATTCCCATATCATGACCCATTCTCGCGCCTAACGCATCCGACAAGACAGCCAAGACAGCGATCTGTGCAGTGTAAGCTTTCGTTGAAGCGACTGCGATCTCTGGACCTGCATGCAACAGCAATGTGTAGTCCGCTTCACGCGATAAAGTCGAACCAGCCACGTTTGTGATCGTCAAAGCTGGGTATCCCCATTCTTTTACTTTCACCAATACTTGGCGGCTATCCGCAGTCTCCCCACTTTGGGTAAGGAAGATAAAGAACGGATTGCCTTTCAATAGCGGCGGGTTGTAGGAGAATTCGCTGGCGACATGCACTTCTGTCGGGATCTGTGCAATTTTTTCCAGATAGTGTTTGCCTACCCAACCGGAATGGTAGCTCGTTCCGCAAGCCACGATATGGATGCGGTCAGCTTCCAACATAGCAGTGGTCAATTCTTCAGGAACCGTCAGGCGACCTTCTGCATTTTGGTATTTTTGGATGATGTTACGCATAACAGCAGGCTGCTCATCGATTTCTTTCAACATGTAGTAAGGGTATGTCCCTTTTTCCAGGTCGCTGGCATCGATTTGGGCCGTATACGGATTACGTGTTACCGTTTTTCCGTCCATTTTTTCGATTGTGACGCCATCAGCCGTCAATGTGATCATTTCGCCATCGTGGATTTCCACATATTGGTTCGTGATCTGAACAGTAGCCATCGCATCGCTGGCAACGACGTTGAAGTCATCACCCAAACCGATCAACATTGGGCTTTTGTTTTTGGCTGCGTAAAAGACGTCCGGTGCTTGTGCATCCACTAAAGCGAAAGCGTAAGAGCCTCTTACGATCGACAAAGCGCGGCGCAAAGCTTCTTTTCCGTTCAGGTTTTCTTCGGCAGCGATTTTTCCGATCAGCTGCACAACGATTTCTGTATCTGTTTGGCTAACAAAATTAACGTCCTGCAGATACTCGTCTTTGATTTCTTTGAAGTTTTCGATGACGCCATTATGGACCAATGTGAAACGTCCATCCGCAGATTGGTGCGGGTGTGCATTCTCTGCGCTCGGCACGCCATGCGTTGCCCATCTTGTGTGTCCGATGCCTGTATGCGCTTCAACCTGTCTGTCGACGATCGCACGCAAATCAGCGATGCGACCTTTTTCCTTGAACACATGACCTTGGTTTTCAGCATCTACGACAAAAATACCGGCTGAATCATAACCACGGTATTCCAATTTCTCTAATCCATGCAACAATACCTCTTGTACATTGCCTTTTCCTACATATCCAACTATTCCACACATAAGCGTAAAAATCCCCTTTATTATCTCGATTTTTTCTGGGTGTGGGGATTGATCTCTGTAAGACCGTTTCGGGCTCTGCAGCCGCATAAGGGTCTTTTTTGCTTCAATCCTGTAGACTACACTTGCCTTGGGTCATCCGCCGAATCCTTCGATAAACCCAATCCTCGTCACTTCAGGGCCAATGTTCCTGTGCTCCCTGAAGTCTGGCGCTATCCATTTGTTCTTCCTCTATCCTCCTAGCTGTATATTTTCCAGAATACATGCATTTTATCCTACAAACAGTGACATTGTCAAAGCGTTTTTGGTTCGGTTTCACTTGTAACGCTGGTTTGGAGCGCTATTTAAGAAAAACTTATACTCGTTGTGCCGTTTGATTTCATCAAGATGCATCAAATGGTCTCTTGATCGGCACAACGGGCATAGTTGAAAGTTACTGATTGAAAGGCAGTGATCAAGCCACCTTATAGGCGTATTTCTCGACGTTCTGTTTGATGCTGCCCAAGATTTTTTGATTGTCTATCCCGGTTACTTCCGAAATGATTTTATCCAAGCCTTTTTGCAGGATCATTTCCTTCAGTTCTTGGCACTGTTCATCTTCCGGGTCGAAGTAATTGAAGACCATGCCGATCGTTTCCAGCAAGTGGAAAGGCATCTCGTCGATTTGGGTCAATTCAACCATCGGACGGATGAAGCGCTCATGGTTGCCCAATTTTCTTAAAGGCGTACGCGCCACACGGGAGATGGCATCGGAAATGTATTTGTTTTGGAAACGGCCGATGATTTTCTCGATATATTTCTCGTGTTCCGCTGCATCGAATCCCCATTTAGCGATCAACAATTTGCCTGTCTCATGCAATACGGAGCGCAGTTGGATGACGACCAGATTATCCTGCATCGCTTCATCGATTGTTTCATAGCCTTGCAGAGCGCCTGTATAGGCTACCGTAGCATGCCCTGTATTGACGCTGAACAATTTGCGTTCGATATAAGGCTCCAGGTCGTTCACATAGGCAACGCCTTCCAGTCGGATCGGGCTTTTGCAGGCAGTCCCTTGAACGACCCACTCGCTGAATGGCTCCACTTGCACAAAGAGCGGATCCGCATGTTGCTGCATCGGCACGATACGGTCCACCGCCGCATCAGGAAATCCGACGTATTGGTCAAGATATGCCGTATCCGTGAAATGTTTCTTGACTTCCTCTGCCAGGAAAGTCGAGCCGCCGATCATGTTTTCGCAGGCGATGATGTCGATGGGCTGCTGGATGTTCCGGGCAGCACGCGCCTCGATCCCTTGCGCGATCAATTGCGCGATTCTAGGCAAAATATTCGGACCGATGGCAGTCGTGAGGAGATCCGCTTCTACGATCGCTTCAACGACTTTGTCTGCTTCCTTGGCATTGTTCAAGCCTGTGACGTTCTGGATTTGGATCTGTTCGCGTGATTCGTCAGCCAATTCGATTGTATAGCTGCCTCGCGCTTTCAATGCTTCGATGATTGTATCGTTCACATCCACAAAAGTGATTGCATACCCGTTGTGATTCAAAATTTCCCCGATAAAGCCGCGGCCGATATTTCCGGCACCAAAATGTACTGCTTTCATTTTCATCTCTCCTTATGCAATGGCTAAGCTGCCAGTGATCTCATCTTTTGTCAAAGCGTCCGCCAAAGTAACGACGTTATCCACGTCGCTGCAATACAGCGCGATTTTTTGGATCAATTCCAAGTGGTCATCGCCGACTCCTGCGATGCCGAACAAAACGGTTGCCACTTTTTCTTCCTGCTCGTCGCCGAAATCGACCCCGTCAGGCACTTGCACCACACAAATGCCTGATTTTTTCACGTGCTCTTTGGCTGCATCGGTACCATGGGGAATCGCGATGAAATTCCCCATATACACTGACAACATCCGATCGCGTTGCACCATAGCCTCCACATAATCCGAATCCACACAGCCTGCGTCCACTAATTTTTGGCCGCAGAAACGAATAGCTTCTTCTTTTGAAGCGAACGCTTTATTCAAAACGATCATTTCTTTATCTAAATTATTCATCTTATTCTTCCTCTCTTTACGCTATTTGCTTCAAGTTGGCGACGACGCTCTCGTATTTCGATGTCGTGATCAAACTGTCTACTGACAGATGAACCGCTGCAGGAACTTTTTGCTGGGCCGCTTGCGTCAGACTGTTTTTGCTGATCACCAATGTTTGCGGAGATGCCTTCAGCTCGTCAATGTGCATTTTTCTTAAAGGTATATCCAGCGCTTCCCTCTCCAAAATCCGTTCCACTACTTTTTGTCCCATCGTGGCGGAGCCTTTGCGGTCATCATGGACCAAGACGATTTCATTGATGTTCTCCAAGTCAACGTCAAGGCGTGATGCTGCAGGTGCAACGACTGTTTCTTTCAGATCGGTTCCGGACAGCGTAGCTACGATTTCATCGTATTTTGGCGAGTTCAGGAAATTCTCGATCGCTACAAAAGTTGCATTCGGTGCTTTCTGTTGGGCCCGATTCTTCAGTTCTTCCTGGGTTACGATCAACGTGTTGGCTGCATCCGTCAGATTATTGATGGCGCGGTTGGTGACGTCTTGCGGTAACCCGGCTGCATTGATTTTTTTGCGCAGGATAGAAGCGCCCATTGCGCTGGATCCCATCCCTGCGTCGCAAGCAAAAATGATGTGTTGGATGCCTGACATGTTTGTAAGACTTGTTTGTCCTGCTGAGCCTTTTGCGCTTAATTTTGCTGCTTGGGTTGCTTTTACGCTTTCTTCGAAATTATCGACTGTTTCTTTGGAGTCTGCCTTCAAAATGACCGTTGCTACTGCAAAAGATGCTGCTGCACCGGCGACAACCCCCAAAATGACTGGCAAGTAAGAACCCATCGGCGTCATAGCCAAAATCGCGATGATCGAACCTGGTGAAGCCGGAGCCCGCAAACCAGCGCCTAAAAGTTGGAACACAAAGCTTCCGGAAACACCACCCGAGATGACTGCCAGGAATAATAACGGTTTCATCATTACGTAAGGAAAATAGATTTCGTGGATACCACCCAAGAAGTGGATGATCATCGCGCCCGGCGCTGTCGATTTTGCTGAACCTTTGCCGAACAGGGTGAAAGCCAACAACACGCCCAAACCAGGACCAGGATTTGCTTCAAGCAGGAAGAGGATCGAACGACCAGTCTCGCTGACTTGTTCCGTTCCTAACGGTGTCAAAATTCCGTGGTTGATTGCATTGTTCAGGAAAAGAATTTTTGCTGGTTCGATGAAGATATTTGTTAAAGGAATCAATTGTGCGTTCAGGATCGTTTCAACCCCGGCTGCCATTGCTTGTGTCAAACGGTCAACCACTGGTCCGATTGCTTGGAACCCCACAAGTGCCAAAGCGAATCCGATCAAGCCTGCCGAGAAATTGTTGACGAGCATTTCAAAACCGGTCTTGATTTTGCTCTGGAACATCGCATCGAATTTCTTGATCGTGAAACCGCCCAACGGCCCCATAATCATGGCACCCATGATCATCGGAATTTCTGTCCCTACGATCACACCCATTGTGGCGATGGCGCCGACAACCGCACCGCGTTCGCCTGCAATCACTTTACCTCCTGTATAACCGACCAACAGAGGGATTAAATACGTTAGCATCGGGCCGACCATCGAAGCGAAGGATTCATTCGGCAAGTAGCCATCCGGGATAAATAACGCTGTTAAAACTCCCCAGGCGATCAGTGCCCCTATATTCGGCATCACCATGCTTGAGAGCGTACTGCCTAACTTTTGAACCTTTGCCTTCAGCGAGGCTTGTTGTGTCTGTTCCATCTTTTGTTTCTCCCTTCAAACTGTTTCTTTTGATGTCTTTATTGTATGCGCTTCCCTACTTGGTTTATAGTCGTGCTTTGGCACGTTTATTTGTGCCATGTCTTGCTACTCGTATTCGTAGCGCCGTTGCCGTTGCAGGTATCCGCTCTACTCTTCTCCGGGGAACGGAGGCTTCGCCGGAGTTCGGCCCACATTCTGCTTGTGACCTCCGATAAGCGGGCGCACGAAAACAAAAAAAGCAAGCAACCTCCCACCAGGTGGGATGCTGCTTGCTTTTTGAATTTAATTCGATTTATGCCTATTAGCTGTTTTGGAGAATGGTTTTGACTGCCTGAAGATCTTTGGCATCGCTCAATGCCATCACGTTTTCGATATCCGAGCAGAAAAAAGCGATGTCCTGCAAAGCTTCCAATTGTTTTTCCTTCAGGGCCACCACAAAAAGAATGGTCGCGATTTGCGCTTTCTGTCCACTGCCGAAGTTGACGCCGTCCGGCACTTGGATCAAACAGATGCCTTCTTCTTCAATATGTGGGTGTCCGTCACTGTCACCGTGAGGCAAAGCGACAAAATTCCCGACGTAAACACTCACTTTGCGGTGGCGCGCCAGCATCGATTGGATGTAAGGCGGAGATACCAGGCCTTGCGCCACCAGAAATTCCCCTGCGGCGGTGATCGCGGCTTCGGCGTTGCTGTACGTTTGATCCAGCAGAATATGTTCATCTTTGATCGTAATCATACGGATTCTTCACTCCCTTACTGCATTACTTCTTTACTTTTTGACTTCTTCGATCAGGAGCGCCGACAAAAGTTGGTAGATGATCGCTTCATTGCCGGAATTGAAAATCTCCATCCCCAGATCGTTCATGATGATCGCTCCACTGATTTTCCCCAGCATCTTTGCGACATTCTCTTCGATCGGATCGGGGGCCAGCATGACCAGCATCCGCGTTAAAGTCATCATCTCTTTGTCCATCCCGACTATTTCCAGTGGCGTCTGCAGATCAAAGACACAAAAACAAGGCTCTAGGACAGCTGCGTGGGAGGCGTGGAACAAAGCAAAATGGGTATTTGGTATCCCAATCGGCGCTTGCTGATAGCGGTTCATCAATTTATCCCGGACTTTTGCCGAATCCGAGACGATTTCAGTTGAAATATTGTTTACAGCCAAAGCGACGGTTTCGGCAATACTGGAGCTGTTTTCCAGCGGCTTGACGAAAAAGTGCTTCAGCAACTGGTTGATTTCATCGATGAACGTCATGACCTCCTGATAGTCATCATTTTCGGGCAGACTCGGCTTCGCTGCGGGTGGAACATGCCGCTTCGTATGATCGATCGCGCGGAACGCCTCTTTGAGCTGCTTGATTTCGTCCTCCAAAAGCAACGGGGAAACCAGCAAATATTTCCCGCTGTATCCCGGCAACAGTGAAGTGGAGATGGTCAAATCAAACTTTTCTTCCAGATTGAGTTTCCCTAGGTCGGCTATCCGGAAAAAGACGATCTCATTGATGAAAGGAAAATGTTTCCGCAAACGCATTTCCAGCATACGCGTCGAAGCCAAGCCGCTTGGGGAGATACCGGCAATATCCACCGCAATGACTTTCGGGCTGCGTTCCAGCGAATTGGCGAAATGCAGCACCATATAGGCAATCTCCTCTTCGGAGAATTCCTGCTGCGGAAACACCTTCGGCAAGGCCTTGCGGATCGCACCGGCAACTTCCGAGTATTGCGCCATGATCCGCTCCAGGATGGGATTATTGAGGTTTCCTTGATTCAGGATGGCGCGGCTCAACGCCGCGGAAAGATGCGTCAAGAGCATTTTGTACAGATTGCTGTCCTCAAAGAAATTGACTTCCGCATCGCGGCTGACGTTTTCGATCAATTGCTTCACTTGATAAGCCAAGCGCGGATCAAAGCTTTCGTTAAAAAAATCGCTGTCCAAGTCACTGAAGAAATCACCCAACAGATTAGCGAAGAAGACGACTTCGCTGACCGCGTACAATTGCTTCGTATGCGCCGCTATTTTGGCAAAAATTTGCTTCGCCAAATCCAAGAGTTCCTTATTGATTTGACCCGCATAGGAATCCTCCACCAGTTGGCAGCCTCGCGGGACGCGATCCATGGAGATCGTCAGCATCAAAATCAAAAACTCCAGTTTCCGGTCACTCAAGTCGGAAAAGCGCGGCTCGACGATTTCCCGCACCAGTTTTTGGGCAAACAGCAGCTGCTCCTGGTTGACGAATTGCAGAAAGAAACTTTCTTTATCCTCTAATTCCGAAAAGTGGAAGAAGTGGTACTCGTTGATCTCTATTCCCAAAATATTGGCCAACAGGAGCCGGCGATATTTTTCGCTGCCGGCAAGTTCATAGCCGCGGTTTCTCGTGATCGTCAAGGGCAAGCGCGCCAAACGAAGCTCCAACTGTTTGATGTCGGCAAAGAACGTGGTGTTGCTGATCAAGTATTCATCCAAGAACGTCTGCATGCTGATCGGCTCGTCGCTGTTCAACAGCTGCAGCAAAATTGCATGTTGGCGTTCGGTGGCGGATAATTCAGAAGGTTCATCCTCAGACACGATGGAAAGGATTTTTGCTTTGGCGGCATCCTCCGCAATCAAGCGGAAACGGCCCCGGCTTTCTTTCTCCAGCTTTGCCCCGATGGCTTCCAAAGAAAGCTCGAGATTTGCCAACTCGCGGTAAACCGTACGCTTGCTGACTTTCAGCAGGCTCATCAAGCGTTCCACGGTAACCGGCGAGGCGGAATGCAGCAATTCTTTTAAAATGATGGTCTCTCTAGGAGTTAGAAACATCTGACAAATCTCCCCTTAATAGTTTCTCGTATTTATTCGTAGCGATAAGATGCCCGACGACCAGCAGCGGACACTCCGGCAGGACATTCTCAGCTGCAAAAGCTTCAGTGACGATGTACAGATTTCTTTTGTCCGCAATCAGCTGTTCCAATGGCTGCTTTTCGATGTCGACCCTCACATTATGCTTTTCCGCTAAGTTCCGAAATGCTTGCATGGCCATCGTCTGCGAACCACGCACACCATCCACATACAAGAAGACGACTTTCTGGTACGGCAGCTTTTCTCCAATCGCTTCCGGAATCATTTCATTTTCTTGTTCATCAGTCAGCATCGCGACAACTTTCGTGTACTCTGTCCGATCCAAGAAGTTTCCGATTGTGACGATTTGGGCGTGCGGGGCTTGTGTTTCGGCCAAACGCTTCAACTCATTCTGGGTAATCAGCAACAGGTGGGGATCATCCTGCACGCGGTAAATGGAAGTGTAGTCCACGGGAATCGAAACGCCGCTCTCTTCCAATTGCCGTCGCATAATGCTGGCCCCCATGGCACTTGATCCCATGCCCGCGTCGCAAGCGAATAAAATTTTCTGAATTTCCGTCACTTTCGTCACCTTCTCTGAAATTTCTTTTTTTGTCTGATCTTTCCTGATCACGAGGGTAGCCAACAAAAAACTCACCAGCGTACTTACCGCAATGCCGCAGGCAACCCCCAGCAGCATCTCCTGCGGCGTATTCGCCAAAATCGTCACAATCGATCCGGGGGAGGCTGGCGCTTTCAAGCCCACTTGAAACAACTCGAAAATCAGCGTGCCGCTCATCCCGCTTAAAATGACTGCTGCAAACAACCTGGTATTCAACAAAACGAACGGAAAGTAAATCTCATGGATCCCGCCGATCAGATGGATCATAAAGGCCCCACTGGCGCTGGCCTTCAGTTCTTTCCGGCTGAACAGAATGAAAGCCAGCAGAACACCCAAGCCTGGTCCGGGGTTGGTTTCGATCAGAAACAGCAACGATGTTCCGGCTGCCTCCGTCTGTTCGATCCCCAATGGCGTCAAAATGCCATGGTTGAGCGTATTATTCAAGAACAAGACCTTCAGCGGCTCTATGAAAATGTTCGTCAGCAAAAGCAGATTGCGCTGGATCAACCAGCCGACAAGCAGACTGATTTGTTGCGTGACTCCCGCTATGAACGGCCCGATGAAGACCAAACTCAAATAGCCGAGCAGCATGCCGATGATCCCTGCCGAAAAATTACGGACGAGCATTTCATAACCTGCCTTGACCTTCGGAAAAATATATTTATCGAAGAGAAAAACGTTCCAGCCAGTCAGCGGACCTATCACCATGGCTCCCAATATTTGCGGATCTTCAGAATCCACGAGCATGCCAATAACCGCGATGGCCGCTACGACTCCGGCCCGTTTTTCGATCAATCTTCCCCCGGTATAGGCAATCAGAACAGGGAGGAGAAATTGAATCATGAGCTGATCCATTTCAATAAAGGATTGTTGGAGCGGACCCTGAAAATATTGAATGAGAGTCGTAATGATTCCCCAAGTAATGAAGACGCTGACGTTCGGCATGATCATTCCGCTGAGGTAATGACCAAACCGCCTTATTTTCAGCAAATCAAACGATGCTTCCTTCGCGTAGGATCGTTTTGATCTGATCATGGTCACACTTCCTTCCCCTGTTCCTCAAGCATACCCGCCTTTGATTTCGCTTACATTATAGCGGATGTTTCCAACTCATTATACATATAATCATACGGTTGTGTACATTTGCAATCATTATCCTGAATGATGGATGCAGACACCCTGTCGGATCCAGGCATCAATGAACAATGAAAACAAAAAAGCCGTGAAGCGCCCTTACAGCAGTGCTCCACGACCCTAAAATGTTTTACAGACTCTCTAGCTTAGATGCCGATTTCCGCTTTTACGACATCTACGATGCGCATAACGTACTCATGACATTTTTCATCCGTTTCAGCTTCAGCCATAACGCGCAACAACGGTTCTGTTCCGCTCGGACGAACCAAAATGCGGCCTTTGCCTGCCATTTCGGCTTCAACTTCTTCGATGACAGCTTTCACAGCCGGAATCTCCATTACGCCGTCTTTTTCGGAGACGCGTACGTTCACCAATTCTTGCGGGTAAAGGGTCACTTCATCAGCCAACTCGGAAAGTTTTTTGCCGGTCTGTTTCATGACGTTCAACAATTGGATACCCGTCAAAAGGCCATCCCCAGTCGTGTTCATTTCGAGGAAGACAACGTGTCCGGATTGCTCTCCGCCCAAATTGTAGCCATTTTTGCGCATTTCTTCCACGACATAACGGTCGCCGACTTGCGTCTTCAAGGCAGTCATGCCTTCAGCTTCCACAGCTAAATGGAAGCCCAGGTTACTCATGACAGTTGAGACGATTGTGTTTTGATTCAATTTATTGCGCTCTTTCAAATATTTACCACAGATGAACATGATTCGGTCGCCGTCAATGATGCGCCCATTTTCATCCACAGCGATACAGCGGTCGGCGTCGCCATCGAATGCCAAGCCGACATCCGCTTTTTTCTCAACGACAAATTTACCTAGGACATCCGGATGCGTGGAACCAACGCCTTTGTTGATGTTGATGCCGTCCGGATTTGCACCCATTGTATAGAAGTCTGTTTCCAAGTCCGCGAATAAACGATTGACTACCGGCGATGCTGCCCCATTTGCCGCATCCAGACAGACCGTAATGCCGGAAAGGTCATCTGGGATAGTCGTCTGCAGGTACTGTGCATATTTCAGGACGCCTTCAGGATATTCATCCACCGTACCCAAGCCGTCTGCGGAAGGTCTCGGTAAATCGTCCCCTTCTTGATCCAAATAGGCTTCGATTTCGTATTCCTGTTCATCCGACAATTTGAAACCGTCAGCTCCGAAGAATTTGATGCCGTTGTCGCCTGCAGGATTATGCGATGCAGAGATCATGACTCCAGCAACGGCACCTTGAATGCGCGTCAGATAAGCGACGCCGGGTGTCGGGATGACTCCCAATTGCAGCACTTCGATACCTACCGACAACAAGCCGGAAACCAATGCATACTCCAACAATTGTCCTGAAATTCTCGTATCACGCGCTACCAGCACAAGCGGATGCGCGATATCTTTAGCATGCTGTCTTAGGACATACCCTCCAAAACGGCCTAATTTGAAAGCTAATTCCGGCGTCAATTCGCTGTTCGCAACGCCTCTGACACCGTCTGTTCCAAAATATTTACCCATTACCTGTAATCTCCTTTAGATTTTTCATTTATTTTCTTTGCATGGATTTGTTTAATTTTATGAGCTGCTCTCCGATTGATCCGCTTCGCTGTCCAGACTGTCCGAAGCCGAAGATGCGATGGCGTTGCTTTCATCGGCGGAAGAGGATGATTCCCCTTCATCAGCGGTCGTATCCGAATCGGCTGCGGCTTCGGCAGCATCCGACACGCGGATATTCACCTTGATACTGGTAGGCGTAGCCGTCAAAGTATCATTAGGGACCGGAATTGTGATTGTTTGGGTGGTGTTGCTCTCTACTCCCGTGACACTGACCGGCAGAATCACTTCATCAATCTCGGCAAGCACAGACTTATCGCCTGTCAAGGTCACACTGGATTCCCCATCCACTTCAATCGTATAGATTTTGCCTTCAAGCGGAACACCGATTTGTTGAATGACCAAAGGCACTTCTTTCCCGTAAAGAGAAATTGGAATCCTGACGGAAATTTCCTGCGGATCGACGGAAACATTCAACTTATTCCCACCTGCATCCACTACTTGTATTACAGTATTCATATTCACAGTATTTGTCAAGCCATTTTCAGCCGCAACCGTCACGTAAACACTATCCACACGGCTTATGGTCGAGGCCGGTCCGGTCAACGTCACGGTATCCTCACTCAGTTCCGGAATACCTGCCAGATATTGCGGATCGACCAAAGATTCATCGAAGCGGACTTCCACCGGGCTCTCGATTGCAACCCGCTCTTCAATGACGACATTCACTCGCGATGGCGTAATTGCATAATCGATTTCATTCGATAGATTCTCGGCCGTCAATTGGATCGTGTGGGTCCCCGGCCCCAATTCGTCCAGGTCTTCTGTGACGATGCGGTAATCCGCAGCGGAAATCGTCTGCACGAGTACACTCTCCGGTCCGGTCAGGGTCAACACGACCGTTTCCGGCAATCCTGAAATGAAATACTCATCCGTATCGATATTCACTTGAATTGGGACATTGGAAATGGTTTCCCGCTTGCTTGTGCTGATGGAACTGTTGCTGGTGCTCGTGGACCAGCCATAGTTTTCTGAGTAAACATAGGCGAACAACAATAAGGAAATCACGAAAGAGAGGCCTCTGACGACCCACTTGTTTTCCAAAAACTTATCGTCTTGCTGCTTTCTCATTCAGAACCACCCCACTTCGTATTGTCAAAGAAATCTTGAATGAAATTGGTAGTCTTTTCTTCCTCTTCCTCCACGACCAGCTGATCCGTCAGGTAGGCGACAAAATCATCACGGTTCATTTCACGCAACAAGCTCGTCTTGTGGGCAATGCTGACGCCCCCGGTCTCCTCCGAAACGATGATGGTGATGGCATCACTGACTTCACAGAGCCCGATTGCGGCACGATGCCTTGTTCCCAGCTCTTTCGGGATGAAGGAACTTTCTGATAACGGCAGATAACTGGCCGCTGTCGCGATTTTGTAATCCTGGATGATGACCGCTCCATCATGTAAGGGCGTGTTCGGGATGAAAATATTGATCAGCAGCTGGTTTGTCACCTCTCCGCCGATTCTTATCCCCGTAGCAGCATACTCATCCAGCAATCCTTGCTGCTCGATGGATATCAACGCCCCGATTTTCCGCTTTGCCATATATTGGACAGCCTTATCCAACTCCGTCACCAGACGTTCGCTCATATTGACCGAGCGTTTGGCCTTCTTTCTGAAGCCTGTTTTCCCCAGATGCTCCAAACCCCTTCTGATTTCCGGCTGAAATACGATAATGACCGCCACGACACCCCATTGGATGACACGGTTCATGATCCAATCTATGGTCTGCAACTGAAGCGTGACCGCAGCCAGTTTGATCAGCACGATGATCCCGATCCCTTTCAGCAATTGAATAGAACGCGTACCTTTTAAAATCATGATCAGCTTGTAGACCAGGTACCATACCAACAGGATATCAACTATATCAAAGGCATTGCTCCAGGTGATCATTTCTCCCCAATCGATTGACACATGCGCACCTCCACGTTCAAAGTTATATCGTCAATTATATCACAAATAATCCGGCCGAATGGCATTGATTCCTTGAGAAAGCGCTTCAGGAGCGTTACAATGGAAGCAGATGGGCAATCGATCACACAGGAAGCATATCGTTTGCAAATCCGGCTCACTTTGCTACACTTAGTTTATAGTTATTACAATAAGATAATTAATTTAAATTAGGAGGAATTCAAATGAGTATCGATTTTAAGGATCACGGCGAAAAACCTTACGTAGTGAACATCGAGGACGCAACCCTGCAGAACGAAAACTATCGCACAACGATCTGGACCGGTGAAAAATTACAGGTGACTGTGATGACGATCCAACCGAACGATGACATCGGATTGGAAGTCCACCATGGCATCGACCAATTCATCCGCATCGAAGAAGGCGACGGCGTGTGCGTGATGGGCGACTCAGAGGACGACCTGTACTTCAAACAGAACGTATCCGATGATGATGCTGTCTTTGTCCCTGCCGACAAATGGCACAACATCACCAACACAGGGGACAAACCACTTAAACTGTATACAATCTACGCAGGCCCTGACCATGTTCCCGGAACTGTCCACCCGACCCATGAAGATGCAAAAAACGACCCAAACGAACATTAAATAAGAAAAATAAAATGAGCCCAGGAATTATTCCCGGGCTCATTTTTTTATTCTTCAGAATCAATCAACCAGTTTCGCTAATTCTTCTTCAGGCAAGTAGAACGATACTTTGCCGCATTGCGGGCATGCCGCTGCTTCCAAAGCCGCTTTTGTGTGTCCGTTCAATGTTTTCTCCTTCGCCAATTCAACAAGATAAACCCCTTGCGAATACAAACCCAGCCCTTCAATCAAATCAACGTTGCAATCTGTGCATTTAGCCATTGTATTTCCCCTGCTTTCTCTTCGATAATTGTCTATTTTTTTGAAACATACGCCTCATCCATCATATCACGTTTTTCTGATGAAACATTTTTCCAAATTATGAACTTTTATCTCAAAAGTAGGAATCAATGCCGCAGAATGCAAAAAGACACCCCTGAATCACTATAAAAATGATTTCAGGAACGTCTTTTTAGATAAACTATTCGTTTCCAATGAGCTTCATAAGCTCGTTTGACTGGGCTAGCTGGATTCGAACCAACGAATGACAGAGTCAAAGTCTGTTGCCTTACCGCTTGGCGATAGCCCAATGGTGGAGGGAGGCAGATTCGAACTGCCGAACCCGAAAGAGCGGATTTACAGTCCGCCGCGTTTAGCCACTTCGCTATCCCTCCGTAAGCTTTCCTTAAAAAGCTGACCAATATATAATATAACAGAGGCAATCGATTTTCAAGAGGTACAATTCAATTTTTAACAGTTTTTAATGAGGCGGCAACTCTGAAAAAAACAAACTTTTGCACTCATAGGTTCCCCGAACGGAAAATGGAAATCAGCAACCAGATGCTGAACAGGCCGGCGATCACAAAGCCCGCTTGCCCCAAGAATTGCCCTCCCGGCGTACCGGACATGATGGCTGATGACAGCAGTAATCCGGCAACAATCAAAGAGATGACGACGCGGTTGGACATCTTTTTGACGTCCTTCCACTTGTCATCCAGCTGATCGACGTCGATCCGCAGCATGGTCCTGCCGCTTGCCGTTTGCTTCAGCAGGGCCAGCAGACTGCTTGGGATTTCGCTGCTGTCCTTGATGAAAGCATAGCCCCGCAAAGCCAACTTTTCCGCAGAAAATTTCTGCATCAGCGTCGTAAGCGTAAAACTTTCCTTCAGATAGTCCTTCGCGATCGAAATCAGGTTCAATTCAGGGGAAATTTCCAGAAAAACGCCTTCGAGTATCGACAAAGACTTCGCGAGGATCGTGAGATCGCTCGGAATGGCGATGTTATGCCGTTTGAACATTCTGATGAAATCGGTGATGAACGTCCCCAGGTTCACGTTCAGCATATTGTTCGAAAGGTACATATCGAACAACATCTCGACATCGGCGTACAGATTGCGTTTATCAACCCGCCCTTTCGGCGTCCCCAATTCCAGACAGACTTTCACCATCCGATCCAGATCTTTCGAGGCCAAGCCCTGGAGAATATCATTAAGGGATTTTTTCGTGGTCTCCGACAGATCCCCCATGATGCCGAAATCGATAAAATAAATTTTGCCTTCTTTGATGATCAGGTTGCCCGGATGGGGATCCCCGTGGAAAAAGCCGTCGTGGAAGACTTGTTTCAGATACGCCAGCATCAATTTGCGGCTGATGTCATCCGAATCATAGCCAAGCAAATCCAACTGTTCGCGGTTGGTGATTTTGGTGCCTTCGATGTACTCTTCCACCAATACCCTGCGCGTCGTCAGTCCCGAATAGATTTTCGGGACGCCGACACAGGCGATGTTGGCATTGAGGTCCCGGAAGCGCTGCAAGAGCTGCGCTTCATTGCGGAAATCCAGTTCGATCAAGGTGTTCGCCTTCACTTGCTCCAATGCCTCTTTGGGGTCGACCACCTCAACCAGTTCCTTCGGAATCTTTCCGCTGAGCCGGATCAGGATGTCCAAATCCCGGATCAACAGATCATCGATGATCGGGCGCTGCACTTTCACGACTACTTCCTCCCCTGTCCGGAGAACCGCCCGATGGACCTGGGCAATCGACGCACTAGCGAGCGGTTTTTCATCGATGGAAAGGAAAGCTTCGCCTAAGGAAAGTTTGGTTTCTTCCATAAAGATGCGTTCGACTTCCGCAAAAGGAAATTCCGGCGCCTTGTCCTGAAGATGCGCCAGTTCTTCGACGAAAGCTTGCGGGAGAATATCGATCCGCGTGGAAAGGATCTGGCCGATTTTGATGAAGCTTGGCCCCAGTTTTTCGAAAGCAAGACGAAGGTTCTCTGGATCTTGATCTTTTCGGCTCGGCTTCACCTGGTTATGGTAGAGGAATTGAAGCCCGTAGGAGGACAGGATCCTGACTATTTCATGCAACCGTTCGTCTCTTGCCATCCTGATCCCTCCTTCAACTTTTGCGATTGCTTATTTGCTCAACAATTGATCCAGTTTGGCGTTGATTGCGTCCATCTTGGCTTCCAACGCCTTCACATCCTCTTTTTTGGCGAACGGCAGATTATCGAGTTCCGCTTTCGTCGCCGGCACGATACCCGAGGCTTTCCGGGTCAACTCCGTCTGCAGTTCTTTTCCTTCTTGGACCGTAACGCGCCCTTTTTCGACCATCTCATTGATCAGCTTTTCAGCCTTTTCGATCGAAGTGGAAGTGATGCCGACACCTGCTAAGAAAATCTTCTTTAATTCATCCATTTTAATCTCTCCTTTGATTGTTGAAATGGGAAAATCCGAAAAATCTTAGTGCTCGTGGAAATGTTCATGCTCCGAGTGGCTGTGTTCGTCTTCTTTGTTGCGGCGGATACTGAATTGTTCCGGAACCGGATCGTACCCGCCTTTGACGAAAGGATGACATCTGAGAATGCGTGCGATGCCCATTAGGCTGCCCTTGATTGCGCCGTGTTTTTGGATGGCTTGGACTGAATAGTTCGAGCAGGTCGGATAATACCGGCAGCTCGGCGGGAACAGTGGCGATATAAATTTCTGATAACCACGTATCAAACCTATAAAAATTTTCTTCATGGCGGCTTCCTTTCTGGCTCTATACTGCTATTTTACCCTTTTTCTCCCTAAAATAAAATAATACCGTATCCCGAAAATAAAAGGACTTCCGCTGCCGCTATTTTTTTCCGGAACTATTTGGTAGAATACCTATATATCGGCACTTGCCGAAATGCATATATAAAAAGAGGTTGAGCTGAAATGCAAACACAAAAAAATAAAACGTACCGCATCGCCATTCTGGGCATTCTGTCTGCGTTCATCATCATCCAGACATTCGTTCCCTTCCTTGGAAATATTCCGATTCCGCCATTGAATCCGACAATCATCCACATCACGGTCATCGTGGCCGCTTTCGTCCTGAGCACGAAGGACGGCATGCTTGTTGGACTCGTCTGGGGCTTGGCGCGCATGGTCAAAGCCTACACACTGCCGGCTTCCCCATTGGATCTGCTGCTCTGGACCAATCCGGTCATCGCAGTCGTGCCGCGCGTGATGGTAGGGCTTGTGGCAGGACTAATTTTCCATGCTTTCCTGAAACGCAAACAGGAAAAACGCGGGATGGTCATCGCTGCAGTTTTGGGATCCTTGACCAACACAGTGCTTGTGTTGGGATTCATCGCCCTTTTCTATGGCAATGAATACGCAACAGCCCTGAATGTGGATCCCTCCAACCTGTTGAAGGTGCTGGCCGGCATCGTCGCAACCAACGGAATCGGCGAAGCTGTCGCAGCTGGTTTGATCGCGCCATTCATCGCCAAAGCATTGATGAAGGTCAGAAGAAAATAAGCAAAAAACGATGAGCCTCCGTGGCTCATCGTTTTTATTTTGTATTTCACTGCAATACCGGTTGGATGGCAAGCCAACCTTTGATGAGGGTCGGCATGTTCAGGAACACCCAAGTCACAATCGAAGCCCCGCCGATGCCATAGAAGTAAAGGGTGATCGGCTTGAACAGGAGAAAAATGACCAGGAAACGCTTCATGGACATTTTCGTCAGTCCGGCAACCATGCAGAGAAAATCATCCGGAAAGCCGGGAAGGGCAAAGGCTGATGCCATCAGCCATTCGAAACGATTCCCTTTTATCAGCCAACCATAATATTTTCTGTAGGTTTCTTCCGAAACGAACGCTCTTACGAATGTCTTGCCGTATTTTCGGGCCAAGATGAAATTGATGATCGAACCGATCAATACGCCGATGAAACTGTATGTGAATCCCCACAGCGGACCGAACACCAGTGGAGCCACCACGACCGTCACTCCGCCCGGAATGATGGGATAGACGACCTGGATGATTTGGATCAGCAAAAAAATGACTGGAGCATAAATGCCCATTCCGGCCAACAACGCTTTCAAACTGCCTTCAGCTTCGAAAAAGCCTGTCCGATAGATCCAAATGCCTAAGAGAAGTGTCGCGACTGTTCCCACTACCGTCGAAATCTGGACGATCTTACGGTTCAATGCAATCCCTTGATGGGTGGTGTTCTCCAATTCCACTTTTTCACCTCTTATCACTTTTTGGTGCTGCCTTATTTCCGATTATACCTGACAAACATAAATTTTTTGTGAATTTACCTTATCGATTCCATGAACCCCACTCATTGACAACGCTTCCTTTTCTGTACCTTCAGTATAACGCAAACAGTGTGCGCCTACCTCTGACTAAAGTCGGATTTTCTTCCCCGATTATAAACACTTCCTGACATTTTGTCCATAAAAAGAAAATTAAGATTTTCTTAGCAGCAAAAAGTAAGTCCGTGTTGCGCTGAAGGCGGCTCCGGCTGGAAAAATCCCGCCGGCTGTGATACTTTCAGTGTATAGAAATTTAAATAAGATAGGTGATTTATGGCAACAACATTCTCAAAGAACATCCGATCGACTTTGGCCAGTTCTTTCATAAACAGTTTGATTTATTCTTGCACGATCCCATTCCTGGTCATCTATCTGGCCGGCATCTTCAATGCGCAGCTGACCGGCCTGCTCGTCATGACAAATGTGGTCGTCAGCTTCTTGGCCGGCATCGTTGGTGGCTATCTAGCGGATAATTTTCAAAGAAAGAAAATCCTGTATATTTTCCAGAGCCTGTATGGGGGCTCTTTGCTTTTGATCGCCCTCAGATTTTTAGGCCTGCTTTCGGCTGACGGGTGGCTGATTCTCGGTTACCTCGTCTGCGGCATTTCCTTCAATCTCTATTCACCTGCTTACGATGCCGTGCTGATGGACTGCACCACAGTCGAAAATCGGAAACAGGCTTACCAATGGCAATATTGGACCTTCAATTTGTCGATGGCGCTGGGCTTTTCGCTCGGCGGGTTCCTTTTTCAGCACTTTCTGTTCCAACTGTTTCTGGTGGCCGGGATAGCGCAACTGGCGATGGCCCTTTTGTTTCGGAGCCAGTTGGACTACACGAATGCCACAGCGCAGAAACAGCATAACAACAGACTGAAGGACCTCTTTTCGAACTACAGCATCGCAGCGAGAGATACCCGTTGGCTCTTTTTGATCCTGGGTATGGCGCTGTTCAATACGGCTGAATTTTCGCTGAAGACCTACACTGCCGTTCGGCTTTCGAAGGAGTTCGAAACGCTGACACTCTTCACGGTTCCGATCGATGGCGTCAGGATGCTCAGTCTGCTGCAGGTCCTCAACACGCTGCTTGTCGTCGGGTTCACTTTCTTGGTCTCGCGCTTCACTGAAAAGAGATCCGAAAAGGCCACGATCCTTTACGGCCTTGTGATCTATGTCGTCAGCTATGGTTTGATTGCCGTCATGAACAACATTTACATCCTGATTCCATTGATGATCTTGGCGACCATCGGCGAGTTGGCTTCCTCGCCAAACATCAATGCCCGAAAAGTCGACCTTGTCCCTGAAGATAAGCAAGCTTCTTATCTGGCCTTCAGCTCGCTCTCTTACCAAGGCGCTGACCTGTTGGCCGCTTTTGCATTGACGCTCAGCGGGTACATCTCGGCCGGTTTCATCGCTGGCTACATCATCATTTTGGGCTTGATCGGCACCTCGCTCACCGTCAGCAGTCTGTACGGGCGCAAAAATAAAGTAATGTAAATTATAATATGGAGAAATTTATCCTTCCGCTGAAGCGCTTATTGTTCCTGCCGGCACTCCGACAAAGGAGGCAATCAAAATGGAAATCGTAAAATGGCTCAATGACACGATCATCTGGGGAATCCCGATGCTGGTCCTGATGCTGGGGACAGGACTGTATCTGACTTTCAGAACCAGAGCCGTCATCTTCACTCGCTTCGGGACAGTGATGGCCAACACGCTGAAGACGGTGTTCCGGAAGCCGAAGGAAATCGAAGTCGGCACGATCACCCCCATCCAAGCAGTCTGCACGGCGCTGGCCGGAACGATCGGGACAGGCAACATCGTCGGCGTGGCAGTTGCCATCAGTGTCGGCGGACCAGGTGCCATCTTTTGGATGTGGACCTCCGCTGTCCTCGGTATGGTCACGAAATATGCGGAAACCACTCTAGCGCTTGCCTACCGCGAGAAAAACGCAAAGGGTGAATATGTGGGCGGCCCGATGTACTACATCAGCAAAGGCCTGGGTTTTCCCAAACTGGCCTATCTTTTCTGCCTGTTGACGGCCTTTTCCTCGATCGGCGGCGGCAACATCGTCCAGGCGAATGCCGTAGCCGGCAGTTTGAAGGACGCCGTTTCCATACCTGCCTTGGCAACCGGTCTGCTCTTGGCTTTCTTTGTGGCCTTGGTCGTGGTGGGGGGCATCAAGCGGATCGCAAGCGTAGCGGAGAAATTGATTCCCTTCATGTCGCTGATCTATACAGGCGCAGCCATCTTCATCCTGATTGTGCAGCGCAGCCAAATCCCCTCCGCTCTTGCCACGATTTTCACGGACGCCTTCACCGGCACGGCAGCCGTCGGCGGCTTTACGGGGGCTTCACTGATGTATGCAGCCCGAATTGGTGTCGCCCGGGGAGTGTTCACAAATGAAGCGGGTCTCGGCAGCGCTCCGATTGCCCACTCCACCGCCAACACCGACCATCCGGCGCGCCAAGGCTGTTGGGGGGCTTTCGAAGTCTTCTTCGATACGATCATCATGTGCACCATCACCGCTTTGGTGATCATCATCAGCGGAACCTGGAAGGACGCCTCAATCGATGGCACAGAAATGTCCAACCGGGCATTCAGCGCTGTCATTCCGGGCGGGGAATACATCATTTCCATCGGCATCGTCCTGTTCGCCTTCGCGACCATCATCGCTTGGTATTATTATTCCGAAAAAGCAATCGAATACATCGCCGGCCAAAAAGCCATCTTTGTCTATCGAATCTTTTTCATCGGCTCCATCGTCTATGGCGCAGTCGCGACGCTGGATGTCGTCTGGGAGATTTCTGACCTGTTCAACGGACTGATGGCCATCCCGAACCTGATCGCTTTGATCGGCCTGGTCGGACCTATCGTCGCATTGACGAACGATTTTTTCGCTGATCCGAAAACAATCCGGCCGAAGGGTCAATCCTATGCATCTCTCCTTCAAATCAAAAACCACCACCTTTCCGGCAAGAACGGGAAATGAATGCTTGGGACAACTATTCAGTGATGCCTTACAAAATAAAGAAGAGGAACTCGAGCACGCTCGAATTCCTCTTCTTTATTTTTCTTCGTCGCGGGTGATCCCCAGAATATGCTCTTGACGCTCCTCGATATTTTGCCTGTCCAATCTTTCCGTGAAATTCGGACTCGTCAAATTGAACAAATAGTTGCTGTAATCCTTTATATAATGGCTACTGAATAATAGGCCACTCAGTCTCATTTGTACAAACCTATAAAAAATGTGGGAAAATAGCTTATTTTTTTGATGATATGACCCTAAACCTGAACCTTCAGAATTTTTTTTGATGAAAAATCCATTTTTATCGATTTGATTGCCCGGAGGCAACGGAGTAAGTGCAAGGATTTTTACGATTTTTGTCCATTTTCCTTGCACTTATCCTGGGAAAATTGTAGAACGATAGCTATCATAGCAAGGTTTCTGAATTATTCAGCAGGCATTATATAGCTCAATTTCTTCGGATGAGCGGCATAAGCGACCGTCAGCAACGAATCAAACAGGGCCACAACTCCGGAAATATCCGTCTTCATGTAGTGGATCAGCTGCCAATAGCTTTCATATAAGTCTTTGGAAAAATTATTGAAGTCATAGAATACGCAGCCGCTGTAACGCAATGTTTCCTCGTCGAAGTCCTTCTTTTCCTCTCCCATCAAAACGAATCTTCCAGGCAGACGGGCAAATTTGGCATCCAATAAAGCCTTGTAATGCAGGATGTGAATCGCCGTATTCGGATCGTTGATGCCCGGCGAAACTGCCCGCAACGCGATCTCCACCAATTTTTTACGGGCAAAATTCGGATCGAACATCGTGGAGGGCTCCGTTTCGTATGTCAAGCTGCGGTTCAGCACTTCTTGCAGCCGCGGCTCGTCCTCCAATTTCCGATTCGTGTAAAAAATGGCCAGCGGTTCATTGGCGGAAAGGAATTCCCCCACCCTGAAGCGCAATACCATAGTCCCCTCAAATTCTGTGCTCAGCTCCACCAAACGCTCGAAGTTGATATATTCCACATAACCATTCCTATCAGCATGGACCGTGTACTGATGCAAAGTCTCTAATTGAGGCAGATGGTCAAACACCGGCTTCTCCTGAAAGTACGCGATCGTCTCATCGACTATCGTATCCGCCTCTTTGTAGATTTTATTCACCAGTTTTTCCAATTGCACGGACGTTGCGACATTATAGACGAACTTTATGAAGTAGACGACACAGGCCATTGCATAGACGAGGGCGACCGTCGCGGAAATGACCAGCTGTTCGTTTTCCGAACTGCGCATAAAGAACAAGGAGGAGAGACAGTAGATGAATCCTCCGAGAAAAATGCCCAATGTCTGCATGGAGGTCTTGTGCAGAAGAAAATTTTCCACCGTCCGCGGACTGAAGTTGGAGGAGTAGAAGGAAATGACGGACAGCATCGTAGCAAACGTGAAGGTAGCCACTGAGAAGAGGGACCCCGCCAACAGGCTCAGTATTGATTTGGCCAAGTTGACGCTCGTAAGCAAAAAGGCCGGAAAATAATCAAGCGCCGTGATCAACCGCGTGTCGAGCAGAATGACACCGATCGCCAGCACGAACGCAAAGAGGACGCTGCCGCCCAAAGTCATCCACATCCGTTTTTCTTCAAACGTCAATCGGAGTGCCTGTAGCACATCCCTCACCCCTCTCAGGAAAAATCCTATTTTTTGTTTCCTTCATCCATACCACAGGCCCCTTCCATTGAAAAAAATATGGTATGCAAAAAAAGGATCCCCTTTCCGGAAAAGTAAAAAAACATTTCAAGCGCTTCCATTGATTGCTATGATGTACCTATCAAAAAAATGGAGGAAAGCATATGATCCATATCCTGTTATGTTGCGGCGGCGGATTTTCATCCAGCGCACTAGCTGCCAAAGTAAAAAAAGACATCCAGCAATACCAGTTGGAAGACCAATTTGAAATTGAATTCTCACCGTTCATGATTGCCCAAGAAAAAATGGACCGGTTCGATATCGTCGTCTGTTGCCCGCACCTGACCTATGACGTCAAAAAGATGGTCAAAAACGCCAACCCCGACAAACCCATCTACATTCTGCCGCCGCGCATGTACGGCCTGATCGACATCCGCGAATTGTCGACAGATGTCCTGGATGTACTCGAAATCTACAGCCGGAGTCCCATCAACCCTGTCCATTTCCCGGGAGAAGAAAACGTCATGCGCGTCAGGCGATCTGTGGCCTACCGCCGAAGCAATGTTTCCTGAAAAATCTAAGAACTACAGACTGACTATTCAGCCGCCCCGCTCAGGAAAATGATCAAACGGGGCATGCTTTTTAATTTTTTGCTTATTTTGGCGCTACCGCTTCTGTCAACCTCCTCCGAAAGGAAGAAGCCTAAAAATTGAACAGTTCCCACCTTTGCATACGCGCATAGATGGGAACTGTTCAATTTTTAATGGCCAACGATACCGCGCATCAGAGGCGCAATGCACGCTTTTCTGAATACTAGTTCATTCCGCCATGGCGCCGATGAAAATCTTCGACTCCCAGTTGACAAGCTGATTTATCCCCTATCATCCGGAACATTTCGAAATAAACATCACTGTCGAAGGTTTCCGTATCGATCGGCTCGATACCGATTCTATTTCCAGCCCAACTGCCCTCTTGTTCGGCTTGTTCTTCCGCTTGAGCCAGAACAAAATAAGGCATCAAGTTTTTCGTGCGCTTAAACAAACGGCGATCGATGGTCATGAACAAATGCGAATCATAATTGATCAGCACGTACTGGTTGATGAACTCCCCCCACTGTTTCTTCCAGCGGACAATTTCGGATGGATCAATCGAGACAACATCTTTCCCAGCTTCTTTCCGGTTCCGGCGCAACAATTTTTTCTTGTATCCCTCGTAGAACGCATACTTCTCTTCCTTCAGCAAGTACTCTCTTACTTCTTTGGAATCGACAACCAAGGTGATCCTGTCGCCTTTCCATTCGTCCATCAACAATTGGAACACCACATACTGAAAAGGATTGCCCAACTGCGGATGCGTTGCAGCCATTCCTGTAATCGTGCTATCCCCTGCCCAAGTCAGTCGGGTCGGTTCCATGATTTTTTTCTTGCCCATGTTAACCAGTAAGTGCTGCTGATCATTTTTTCCCAAATTTGCTGCCTCCTTCATAAATGCCATTCACTCAATAGATACGTATTCTGGAGGCAATTTCTTTTTCAACGAATATGAATTTTTTTTGCTAAAAATGTCCAAAAAAAATAGATACATCAAGTATCCCGAGAGACTTGATGTATCTGAAAAAATGATTATGCCGGCTGCAGGATTTGAACCTGTGACCTCCGCGTTACGAGTGCGATGCTCTACCAACTGAGCTAAGCCGGCCTTGCGAGGGATTCACTCTTTAAGTGAGCCACAACACAATAAATTATAAATAAATTTTGTCGATTTGTAAAGAGGGCAATTTCATCAAATTGAAATTGCCCTCTTTACATACCTGTAGAAATCCCTTTGCAGAGGTCAGCACGACAACAACAGCTTCCATCAAAAATTTTAATCTTGAGCAGGTTTATTCCTTAATTCATGGATGCGCTGCAAATCATATGGCGTTTCTTGATAAACGAAGTAATTCAGCCAATTCACGAAGAGGATATTGGCATGACCGCGCCAACGTACCACCGGACGCTTGCTCGGATCGTCATCAGGGTAGTAATTGATAGGAATATTTATGGGCCGATTCAAAGCGACGTCACGCTTGTATTCCTTATCGAGCGTATCAAAATCATATTCGGCATGACCCGTCACAAACACGAAACGGTTGTCCCTGCTGCGGACAACGCTGACCCCTGCCTCTTCGGATGTCGCCAGGATTTCAAGCTCACTGCAGGCCTCTATATCCGCTTTGTGGACATCCGTATGGCGGGAATGCGGCATGAAAAACTCATCATCAAAACCGCGGAGCAGCATCGTTCTGCTGTCAGTGATCCTGTGCTTGAACACACCGAACAGTTTTTCCCTCAGAGGGTACTTCCCGATATTGTAGTGATGATACAGACCCGCTTGGGCTCCCCAACAGATATGCATCGTTGAGAAAACATGGCTGGCGGACCATTCCATGATGGACACCAATTCCGGCCAATATTCCACCTCTTCAAAGGCAAGATTCTCCACAGGTGCACCCGTAATGATCATGCCATCAAAGTATTGATCCTTGATATCCGAAAAGGTCTTGTAGAAATAGTCCAAGTATTCTTCCGAAACATGCTTGGAATCATAGCTTTCCATCCTCAATAAGGTCACTTCCACTTGCAGGGACGTGTTCGAAAGCAAACGGATGAACTGGGTTTCCGTGGCTTGTTTTGTAGGCATCAGATTCACGATGATGATTTTTAATGGGCGGATATCCTGCGTGACGGCCCTCAGCTCGTCCATGACGAAGATATTCTCTTTGGCCAACTCTTTGATGGCGGGCAAATCCTTCGATACTTTAATCGGCATATTTTCCACTCCTTTATAATTAAAACAGTTCCTCTAGACTCTTCAACAGCTCGCTTATGCACAAAAAAGCTCTCCTCACCACAGTCTTGCGACCATGGGACGAAAGCTTCGCGTTACCACCCATTTTTATAAGGACTTCACAATCCCTACCTCAAAAAGTACATAAAGTGATTGCGTGATCGCATATCCTTTTTTATACTCTGCAGAATATCGCCTGCGTACGTAATCGAGCTGATTATTCACCCGATTAAAGGCTCCAAGACCATCTTCACTCTGTTCCGATACGCTCCCTTTCACCAAAACAGGAGCTCTCTTTACGTACTTCCCAAAGTTACTCTTCTCATCGCTGCCCATTCTATTGTCAGATACGACTTGCATTAATATAATTAAATTATCATCATTTCTTAATCTTGTCAATAGGTAAAATCGATCACCACTGAACGTCAACGGAAAACAGGTTCGCCATCTTTGCCGAAGTTCTCGACAGCAAAAAAATAGCAGGCCGGAACTACTTCCCCTAATTCCGACCCGCTACTCTCATCTATATTAAAATAAGAGAGAACAGTTTTATATTTCTGCCTTGATATCGGCATACTTTTCGCGTTTGCGATCGAACATCGCCACAACATATGAGCAACGCGGAACAATTTTCTTGCCTTCAGCCCGCATTTCTTCAACAAGGCGGTCGAGTAACATCTCAGCGATGCCTTGCCCTCTTAATGAGGAATCAACATAAGTATGGTTGGCAATGACTTTATCTTCACCATAAGGTACGTAAGTAATTTCAGCTATCATACATTCGTTTTCATCATTCAAAACGAAGCCATTTTTGGTCTTAACAAAATCTTCCATGCTTTACTCCCCTCACCTTCTGACAACTATCCTTAAACATAGTTTAGCACGGTTCCTCGATTATATACAATAAATCGACTCCATCGGCCAGGCACCGAACTAAAAAAATCAAAAAAGGCTATCGACATTTATGTCAACAGCCTTCTGAATATTTATATAAAAACATGCGCGGCAATGTCCTACTCTCACAAAGGGAAACCCTTCACTACAATCGGCGCTAAGAAGCTTAACTTCTGTGTTCGAGATGGGAACAGGTGTGACCTTCTTGCCATCATCACCGCACATGGTGATTCTGATATATAAGTTTTATTTCAAAAAAAAAAGCGCGGCAACGTCCTACTCTCACAAAGGGAAACCCTTCACTACAATCGGCGCTAAGAAGCTTAACTTCTGTGTTCGAGATGGGAACAGGTGTGACCTTCTTGCCATCGTCACCGCACATTTTTCAAGAGAACGTTGTTCTCTCAAAACTGAATCTACAAAATTAAAGGGAACCCGAAAACACCGCTTGAGTTTTCATCTTTTTAAAAATTGGTTAAGTCCTCGACCGATTAGTATTGGTCCGCTCCATACATCGCTGTACTTCCACTCCCAACCTATCTACCTGATCATCTCTCAGGGGTCTTACTCACTTAAAGTGATGGGAAATCTCATCTTGAGGGGGGCTTCACGCTTAGATGCTTTCAGCGTTTATCCCGTCCACACATAGCTACCCAGCGATGCTCTTGGCAGAACAACTGGTACACCAGCGGTGTGTCCATCCCGGTCCTCTCGTACTAAGGACAGCTCCTCTCAAATTTCCAACGCCCGCGACGGATAGGGACCGAACTGTCTCACGACGTTCTGAACCCAGCTCGCGTACCGCTTTAATGGGCGAACAGCCCAACCCTTGGGACCGACTACAGCCCCAGGATGCGATGAGCCGACATCGAGGTGCCAAACCTCCCCGTCGATGTGAACTCTTGGGGGAGATAAGCCTGTTATCCCCAGGGTAGCTTTTATCCGTTGAGCGATGGCCCTTCCATGCGGAACCACCGGATCACTAAGCCCGACTTTCGTCCCTGCTCGACTTGTAGGTCTCGCAGTCAAGCTCCCTTCTGCCTTTACACTCTACGAATGATTTCCAACCATTCTGAGGGAACCTTTGGGCGCCTCCGTTACATTTTTGGAGGCGACCGCCCCAGTCAAACTGCCCGTCTGACACTGTCTCCCTGCTCGCTAAGAGCAGCGGGTTAGAGTGGTCATATCACAAGGGTAGTATCCCACCGTTGCCTCCTCCGAGACTGGCGTCCCGGTATCATTGGCTCCTACCTATCCTGTACATGTGATACAAACACGCAATATCAAACTGCAGTAAAGCTCCATGGGGTCTTTCCGTCCTGTCGCGGGTAACCAGCATCTTCACTGGTACTATAATTTCACCGAGTCTCTCGTTGAGACAGTGCCCAAATCGTTACGCCTTTCGTGCGGGTCGGAACTTACCCGACAAGGAATTTCGCTACCTTAGGACCGTTATAGTTACGGCCGCCGTTTACTGGGGCTTCAATTCAAAGCTTCGCTTGCGCTAACCTCTCCTCTTAACCTTCCAGCACCGGGCAGGCGTCAGCCCCTATACGTCATCTTTCGATTTTGCAGAGACCTGTGTTTTTGATAAACAGTCGCTTGGGCCTATTCACTGCGGCTGACCTTGCGGTCAGCACCCCTTCTCCCGAAGTTACGGGGTCATTTTGCCGAGTTCCTTAACGAGAGTTCTCTCGCACACCTTAGGATTCTCTCCTCAACTACCTGTGTCGGTTTGCGGTACGGGCAGTTACTTTCTCACTAGAAGCTTTTCTTGGCAGTGTGACATCAGGAACTTCGCTACTAAATTTCGCTCCCCATCACAGCTTGTCCTTGAGAGAAAAAGCATTTCACTCGTTCTCAGACTTGCTGCTTGGACACACATTTCCGATCGTGTGCATTCCTTAGCCTCCTGCGTCCCTCCATCGCTCAAACAAAAGCAACTGGTACAGGAATATCAACCTGTTGTCCATCGCCTACGCCTATCGGCCTCAGCTTAGGTCCCGACTAACCCTGGGAGGACGAGCCTTCCCCAGGAAACCTTAGTTATTCGGTGGACGGGATTCTCACCCGTCTTGCGCTACTCATACCGGCATTCTCACTTCTAAGCGCTCCACCAGTCCTCACGATCTGGCTTCGATGCCCTTAGAACGCTCTCCTACCACGGAACCCGAAGGTTCCATCCACAGCTTCGGTGATCTGTTTAGCCCCGGTAAATTTTCGGCGCAGGGTCACTCGACTAGTGAGCTATTACGCACTCTTTAAATGATGGCTGCTTCTGAGCCAACATCCTAGTTGTCTGTGCAACCCCACATCCTTTTCCACTTAACAGATACTTTGGGACCTTAGCTGGTGGTCTGGGCTGTTTCCCTTTTGACTACGGATCTTATCACTCGCAGTCTGACTCCCGGATCTAAATCAATGGCATTCGGAGTTTATCTGAATTCGGTAACCCGAGAAGGGCCCCTAGTCCAAACAGTGCTCTACCTCCATGATTCGCATATCCGAGGCTAGCCCTAAAGCTATTTCGGAGAGAACCAGCTATCTCCAAGTTCGATTGGAATTTCTCCGCTACCCACACCTCATCCCCGCACTTTTCAACGTGCGTGGGTTCGGTCCTCCAGTGCGTATTACCGCACCTTCAACCTGGACATGGGTAGGTCACTTGGTTTCGGGTCTACGACCTCATACTTATTCGCCCTATTCAGACTCGCTTTCGCTGCGGCTCCGTTTTTTCAACTTAACCTTGCATGAAATCGTAACTCGCCGGTCCATTCTACAAAAGGTACGCCATCACCCATTAACGGGCTTTGACTACTTGTAGGCACACGGTTTCAGGTACTGTTTCACTCCCCTTCCGGGGTGCTTTTCACCTTTCCCTCACGGTACTGGTTCACTATCGGTCACTAGGGAGTATTTAGCCTTGGGAGATGGTCCTCCCGGATTCCGACGGAATTTCTCGTGTTCCGCCGTACTCAGGATACTGGTAGAGCTGATTTGGATTTCGCATACGGGGCTATTACCCTATGTTGCGCAACTTTCCAGTTGGCTTCTGCTATCCATTGCAGTCTCATGTCCCAGT